>RFQK01000064.1 GCA_009925045.1 Methylococcaceae bacterium | reverse complement strand
TATGGTCAACGCCATAACGCTGAGTTGAATGCCGCCAAAGCGATTGCCCAGCATTATGGAGTGATTGAACACAAAATTATGCCATTGGGTTTGGCCAGTATTGGGGGCTCGGCCTTAACGGATCAGGCTATTCAGGTGCCCGTGGAGCCTCAGGCTGGGATTCCGGTGACCTATGTCCCCGCTCGCAATACCATTTTTCTGGCTTTTGCCTTAGGTTGGGCTGAAGTCTTGGGTAGTCATGATGTGTTTATTGGCGTCAACGCTGTTGATTATTCAGGGTATCCTGATTGCCGACCCGAATTCATTCAAGCATTCCAAACGATGGCCAATTTGGCGACTAAAGTCGGTGTTGAGGGGCAGCAAATTACCATACATACCCCTTTAATTGATCTCAGTAAAACGGAGATTATTCGTCAAGGTTTGGCACTGGGAATTGATTATGCTTTAACGGTGTCTTGCTATGCAGCTGATAAAGAGGGCAAAGCTTGTGGTGTGTGTGATTCCTGTCGTCTGCGAAAAGCAGGGTTTGAAGGTCTGGGCGTAACAGATCCTACCCGTTATCAAGGATAGAGCAAAAATGTCACAATTTTCCATATTTAACAAGCAGTTGATAGTGATACGGTTTATAATGACAGCTGTTGAGCCCCTTTCGTAAGACTGGGGTTTTTTGTTTTAGAGCAGTAGAGGTTATACGTTCGACATGGCACAAAAACTTTACATACAGACCAATGGTTGTCAGATGAATGAATACGATTCCGATAAAATGCGGGACGTGTTGCTGGCTTCACATGGCCTGGAATTAACAGACAGCCCAGAGCAAGCGGATGTATTGTTGCTTAATACTTGTTCTATCAGAGAAAAGGCACAGGAAAAAGTGTTCTCTGCGGTTGGTCGTTGGAAAAAAATCAAAGATAAACGTCCAGAGGTGATTATTGGTGTAGGTGGATGTGTCGCCAGTCAGGAAGGTGCGGCTTTACAGAAACGTGCACCCTATGTCGATATTGTCTTTGGTCCACAAACCTTGCACAGACGGGGATATTGCCAGTTTTGCTTTGTTATTACACTTTGTAGCGGCAGTGGATGGTGTCGATAGAATTCGCTTTACGACTTCTCATCCTCTGGAATTCACGGATGACATTATTGAAGCCTATGCCGAAATTCCACAATTAGTGAATCATTTGCATTTGCCGGTTCAAAGTGGCAGTAATCGTATTCTGGCGGAAATGAAACGTGGCCATCAACGAGAAGATTATCTGGAAATCATTCGTAAAATGAAATCGGTCAGACCGGGTATTAGTCTTTCGTCCGATTTTATTATTGGTTTCCCGGGTGAAACCGAGCAGGATTTTGAAGAGACGATGGCGCTTATTGAAGAAGTGGGGTATGACTTTTCCTACAGCTTTATTTTTAGTCCCAGACCTGGCACACCAGCAGCCAATTTTGCAGATGATGTCAGTGTGGAAATTAAGGAGCAACGTCTTCAACGTCTGCAGACGCGGCTGACTGAAATGACTATGGCTATTTCCGAGGGCATGATTGGAACTGTGCAAACGATTTTGGTTGAGGGTGTATCCAAGAAAAATCCCTTGCATGTGACTGGCAGAACTGAGAATAATCGAGTGGTCAATTTTGCCGCACATCCTCGATTAGCCGGACAGTTTGTCGATGTCCTGATTACCGAAGCCTTACCCAATTCCTTGCGTGGACGCTTAGTGGAGTCTTCTCTTGATAAAATCCAGACGCTTGCATCGTGAGTCATAAACATTTTTCCCAAGAATTAAGTCTATTCCCGGTTGATGTCCATCGGTTGAATAATTTTTGCGGGCATTTGGATGCCAATCTGCGTCACATTGAACAGCGTCTTCATGTCGAAATCGCCAACCGCAGTAATCATTTTCGTGTGTCTGGTGATGAAGCAGCTGTATTAGAAGCCTGCGCAGTGATTACCAAGTTATATGAATTAACTGAGCGCGAAGAGATTGATGCGGAACAAGTACACTTAAGTTTGCAGACTTCGAGTATTGATCAGTTGATGCATCCACAGGCTGCCGAGAATAAGACGCCTGTCATTGGTATCAAAACCAAGCGGGGAGTGATTAAGGGTCGTGGTCAGAATCAACAGGATTATCTGCATAAAATTCTTAATCACGACATCAATTTTGGGGCCTTTGTATGATGCCTTATATGATATGTTGGGTTTTGAACGGGTTGAAAAACTGCTAGAAAAAAACGTCATTGAAGTAGCGCCGTTGGCTTTTATGCGCGGCAGAACCCTAAATGATTCTTTTATCATTCTTGATGAAGCGCAAAATACCACGGTAGAGCAAATCAAAATGTTTTTGACTCGGATTGGTTTTGGTTCCACAGCGGTTATTACGGGCGACGTGACTCAAATTGACCTACCCAATGAAAAAATGTCCGGGCTTAAACATGTGCTTAAAGTCTTAAAAGACGTTGAGGGAATTAGTTTCACCTTTTTTGGGGTACGTGATGTGGTTCGGCATCCGCTGGTTCAGCGTATTGTTGCCGCCTACGATCAATACGAATTGCAGCAAAAGCATGAATTATCTTGATATTCAGCTTGCGACCGAGTTTGCAGAGATTCCGACAGCGGCAATGATGCAACTATGGGTGGATGCAGTCTTAAAAGACAGCGAGCAGGACAGTGAAATTGTAGTGCGACTGGTGGATGAATCTGAAAGTGCTGAATTAAATCTACAGTATCGCCATAAATCCGGTCCAACGAATGTATTGAGTTTTCCCTTTGAAGCTCCGGAAGGCTTTGAAATGGATTTGTTGGGAGATCTCGTTATTTGTGCACCTTTAATAGCGCAAGAAGCCCAGCAGCAAAATAAAGCCTTGTTTGATCATTGGGCCCATATTCTAATTCATGGTGTCCTGCATCTGATCGGTTATGATCATTTGCAAGATAATGAAGCCGAAGAGATGGAAGCGCTTGAAATTAAGATTTTAAGTGCCTTAAATATTGATAATCCTTATCTGGACAGAGAGTAAGTCATGAGTGACGGTAACCCCCCGAGTAGTCATCCCCATCAGAAAAGACTGATTGAACGTATCAGTCACTTTTTGACTGGGGAGCCACAGGATCAAGAAGATTTATTAGCTATTCTGCGTGAATCCCAGGAAAAACAGCTACTAGATTCTGAAGCATTAGCCATGATGGAAGGTGTAATGCATGTTGCCGAGATGCGAGTCAGAGATATTATGATTCCGCGTTCACAAATGGTGGTAGTGGCCGGAGATGCCGAATTAGAAAGTATTTTTCCGTTGGTCATCGAATTTGCGCATTCACGGTTTCCCGTTATCGAGGAAGATCGCAGTAAAGTGATTGGTATTTTACTCGCCAAGGATCTTCTAGCCCACGCATTAAATAACAAGAAGCTTAAAGTCTCGGCAATCATGCGTCCGGCCAGTGTTGTCCCCGAAAGCAAGCGTCTCAATGTTTTGCTAAAAGAATTTCGTACCGAAAGAAATCATATGGCCATTGTGGTTGATGAATACGGTAATGCTGCCGGTCTGGTGACCATAGAAGATATTCTTGAGCAGATCGTCGGCAAAATCGAAGATGAGCATGATGAGGACGAAACCAGAGAATATATTTATAAGCGCAACGATAAAGAGTTTGTCGTAAATGCCTTAACCCCAATCGAAGAGTTCAACGAATATTTTTCTGCTGAATTAGAGGATGATGAATGCGATACGGTGGGTGGCCTGGTGGTACAGCGCTTAGAGCATTTTCCTAAAAAAGGTGAAAAAATCGATATTGATGGTTTCAATTTTGAAGTGTTGCGTGCCGATGATCGCCGAGTTCACTTATTACGATTAAAACTGATTACTGACTGAATCTAATGCTCCGTTGGTGCTTAACAAAAGCGCCGAGCACAAAAAAACCCCCTAACGTATACATTAGGGGGTTTTAAGTTAGCCTTGCAGAAAAATTATTTCGCTTGGCTCAGGATGTCATTGTTGAAGTCTTTTTTGTGCGCTTTAAAAGCTGCTGCTTCAGCTGCGGCTGTAGTTGGGCCACTGTTTTTCAAATGTTCGGTTTCACGGCTTTTCAGCAGTAAAACACCGCCGATTGCCAACGAAACTACTACTACGAAAACCAAAGTTGTATTGTCTTTTTGTTGCTCAGCCATTTTTAAATCCTCTTTTTAATAATTTTAATAATGATGCCTTCGTTGAGAAGGCGCAATCAGATTGCTTGTCGAATTTAGTATTATTCTTGGTCGACGGGGCATTTTTTACACTCAAATTTGTTTCGTGTCAAAACTTTATTTTGTTTTTTAAGTTAAAGAGGGTGTAAAAATTTTATCCGAGGGATTGTTTTTTGAAAAAATCATGTATAAACATGTGCTTAGCATTGGTGCGTGAGATGAGTATGTTAAGGGGTTTTTAAAAATGATCCTGGATTTTTTCGATCGTGATCGGATAGCTGATTTCGGTAAATGCGCATTCTGTAATAAAATTAGCGACTCTATAAACGGCCTTTCTATCTACCATGCGTTGTCCTTTTTGTTCTGCACAAGACACTCGGGTTGTTGATACCCGTTTGGCCGATGAAGGTGAACAGGTCAAACGCCGTCGCGAATGCACAGTTTGCAAAGAACGGTTTACTACTTTTGAGGTGGTTGAACTTAGCTTGCCCAGAATAATCAAACGCAATGGTGCGCGTCAGAGCTTTGATGAAAATAAACTCCGTGCGGGTATGCAGCGTGCGCTAGAAAAGCGACCTGTGCAAGCGGATGCAGTTGAAGCTGCAGTCAGTCGAATTAAAAAAGCTTTAATGGCCAAAGGTGAACGTGAAATTCCTGCCTATGAATTGGGTGAGTTAGTGATGAAAGAACTCAATCATCTTGATCACGTGGCTTTTGTGCGCTTTGCGTCGGTATATCGTAGTTTTGAAGATGTCAGTGAATTTACTGAGATGATTGCTAATCTCCAGGCTAGAGATGAGTAATCCTGATTTTAAGTACATGGCGCAAGCCTTAAAGCTGGCGCAACGCGGACAATTTACGACCGATCCAAATCCTGCTGTTGGCTGTGTTTTAGTGAAGGACCAGCGTGTCATTGCTGAAGGTTGGACGCAAAGGGCTGGACAGGCTCATGCTGAAGTTCATGCGCTCTCTCAAACTGAATTAGCAGCCGGCGCAACGGCTTATGTCACACTAGAGCCCTGTAACCACCAGGGACGCACGGGACCCTGTACAGAAGCCCTGATCCAGGCAGGCGTTGTCAGGGTTGTGATCGCTATGCACGACCCTAATCCTTTGGTATCTGGTAAAGGTGTAAAGCGTTTGCTCGAAGCTGGGATCGAAGTCGAGTCAGGCGTGCTCGAACAAGAGGCTAAAGCACTCAATCGGGGGTTTTTTAAGCGTATGCAGACAGGCTTGCCTTGGGTGCGAAGTAAACTGGCAATGAGTTTAGATGGTCGTACTGCGCTGGCAAATGGAACCAGCCAATGGATTACGTCTGCACAATCCCGATCAGATGTACACCAGTATCGTGCTGCCAGCAGTGCTGTTCTTACTGGAATTTCCACCGTGCTGGTGGATGATCCCGGTCTGGATGCGCGAGTGAGTTTTGATTGTGAAGCACCCGTGAAAGTCATCTTAGATTCACAACTGAAACTGCCTGTTACCGCCAAAGTTTTGCAAACACTTGGGTCAGTTTGGGTGTTTACGACCCCGGATCGTGATAGTGAGAAAATTCGGGCACTTGAACACTCAGGTTGTCGTATTTTTACGGTCGCAAAGCATCAGGATGGTTTGGATTTAGGCGAAGTGTTTACAGAACTGGGTCGTCAACAGATCAATACTGTCTGGATTGAAGCCGGTGCCAAATTAAACGCGAGCTTGCTCAAATCGGGTTTGGTCGATGAATGGTTATTTTATGTGGCACCCTGTTTGTTGGGTGATCAGGCACGGGGTCTGTTTCAATTACCGGTTTTGACCGAAATGTCGCAAAAAACCGTATTAAGCCTCCAACAGTGCCGGCAGATAGGTCCCGATTTGCGTTTAACATTTACTCAAACTGAAGCATAGGTTGTCATGTTTACAGGTATTATTTTAGCAATAGGCTCAGTTGCCGATATTCAGGCTCGCGGGGGGGATTGTCGACTGACTATCAATACCGGCAAGTTAAATTTAAGCGATGCTCATCTGGGTGATAGTATTGCTGTTAACGGGGTTTGTTTGACGGCTGTCGAATTGGGCTCGCATCATTTTGTGGCCGATGTTTCGAATGAGACACTTTCCAGAACCAGCTTAAAATCGCTGAAGCTGGGGGCGCCGGTTAACCTGGAACTGGCGCTTACGCCAAGTACCCGTATGGGAGGGCATATTGTCAGCGGGCATGTCGATGGGGTCGGGAAAATTCTTGAGAAAACGCCGGATGGACGATCGATTCGCTTCAGTTTTGCAGTCCCAGATCAGTTAGCTCGTTATATTGCCGAAAAAGGATCCATTACCATTAATGGTATCAGTCTGACCGTCAACTCAGTTTCCGGTAGTTCATTCAGCGTCAACATTGTTCCACATACTTTGGAAGAAACGACCTTGGGAACCAGTTATCCCGGGGATGAAGTCAATCTGGAAGTCGATATTCTCGCGCGTTATTTAGAACGTTTATTACAAGGTAATCAGGGTATGACTGACAAAACGCCTATTACGGAAGCCCTTTTGATGAGTGCCGGTTTTATTAAATGAATAGTATAGAAGAAATTATTGACGATCTGCGCCAAGGCAAAATGGTCATTATCATGGATGATGAAGACCGGGAAAATGAAGGTGATTTATTGATGGCAGCCTCATTCGCCAAGCCGGAAGACATCAATTTTATGGCCAAATATGGTCGTGGGCTGATCTGCCTGACGCTGACCCGTGAACGTTGCCATCAATTACGTTTACCTTTAATGGTTAGTGATAATCGAACCCCTTATTCAACGAATTTCACCGTATCGATAGAAGCGGCTCAAGGCGTGACGACCGGGATATCGGCTGCTGATCGAGCCTTAACCATTCAGGCCGCAGTTGCTAACAATGCGCAACCCGGTGATTTGGTGCAACCGGGGCATGTGTTTCCTTTGATGGCGCAGGATGGTGGGGTGTTGAATCGTGCCGGTCACACCGAGGCTGGTTGTGATTTTGCGCGCCTGGCAGGTTTGGAGCCCGCTGCCGTCATTGTCGAAATTTTGAATGATGATGGCACGATGGCACGACGTCCCGATTTGGAAGTATTTGCCCGTCAGCATAATTTAAAGATTGGTACCATAGCGGATCTGATTCATTATCGTATCCAGCATGAAAATACTTTAGAACGTATCAGTGAATGTAGTTATCCCACTGAATTTGGCGATTTTCGTTTGTATGCCTATCAGGACCGTAATGATGACAATGTGCATCTGGCTTTGGTGATGGGCGATGTGGCGGGTGACGCGGCTCTGCTGGCGCGGGCAACCGGCGGCCGGCCGGTGAAATTGCAATGGATGCGCGAGGATGAGTTCGGGTGGGAGCCCTACGGTTCGCCGATGGTGATGAAGATGCAGGCACGGCTGAATGCGGCGGGACAGATTGTCGATTGGCGCCACGATGTCTGGAGCCATCCGCACAGCACGCGCCCCGGCGGGACGGGCACCAATATTCTGGCCGGTGAGTACCTTGCCAAGCCGCAGTATCTCGGCGAGCCGGTGAATTCGCCGCAGCCCAGCGGTGCGGCTGATCGCAACGCGGTGCCGCTGTATGATTTTCCAGTGCAGAAGGTCACCCTGCATTACCTGCCGGAAATGCCGTTGCGCACGTCCGCGCTGCGCACGCTCGGCGCCTATGCGAATGTGTTCGCGGCGGAATCGTTTATCGACGAAGTCGCCGC
>RFQK01000063.1 GCA_009925045.1 Methylococcaceae bacterium | reverse complement strand
GGAAAAGCTGAGCAAATACGCGACTGAAACAGGACAAAACCGCGATTTATATGAAGCTTATCGTTCCATACAGCAGAGTGCAGGTTTTGCTTCGCTGAGCGTGGCGCAGCAAAAAACCATCAATAATGCTTTACGGGATTTTCATTTGTCCGGCATCGATCTGCCAGCCGAACAGCAAGCGCGTTATAAAGAAATTAGTCAGCAATTATCCAAACTGGCTAGTCAGTTTGAACAAAACCTGATGGATGCCACTAATGCTTGGCATAAAGTGTTGAGCAATGTCGAAGAGCTGGCGGGTTTACCGGACTCGGCTTTGGCACAAGCCAGACAAACGGCTCAGGCCGCTGATCAGGACGGCTGGATGATTACCCTGCAATTTCCTTCCTACCTGGCGGTGATGACCTATGCCGATAACCGCGCCTTACGTGAAGAACATTACCGTGCGTTTGCGACCCGGGCTTCTGAACAAGGACCTGATGCTGGCAAATGGGATAATAGCGAGATCATGGAGCAGATTCTGGCCTTACGTCATGAAAAAGCCCAGTTACTCGGTTTTAACAACTATGCTGAGTATTCTCTGGCCACCAAAATGGCCGATTCGACCCAGGATGTGAATGATTTCCTCAATGATTTGGCTGAGAAGTCCCATGCTCAGGCACAACGGGATTTAGCCGAACTGCAAGCCTTTGCTCAATCCGAACACGGTTTAGACGATTTGCAGCCTTGGGACATCAGTTACTATTCAGAAAAAATGCGTCAGCATTTTTATCAGTTGTCACAGGAAGAAGTGAAAAGCTATTTTCCCATCAACAAAGTCCTGCCCGGTTTGTTCGCTATCGTGGAAAAACTCTATGGTCTGCAAATCACGCAGATTCAGGATTTTGATACCTGGCATCCGGATGTCAGTTTTTATCAGATTATCGATAAAGACGGTCAGCCGCGTGGTCGCTTTTATCTGGATTTATATGCGCGTGCCAAAAAACGTGGCGGTGCCTGGATGGATGATTGCGTGGGTCGTAAGCGTTATGCCTGTGGCATGCAGTATCCGGTGGCTTATCTGGTTTGTAATTTCACCCCGCCGACCGGTGATCAACCCGCTTTATTAACCCATGACGAAGTCGAAACCTTGTTCCATGAATTCGGTCATGGTCTGCATCATATGTTGACACAAGTCGATTATCGCGGGGTTTCTGGCATTAATGGCGTGGAAGGTGTTGGGATAAACAGGCTTTGGCCTTGATTTCCGGGCATTATCAAACTGGCGAGCCATTGCCGGATAGTTTATATGCCAAAATGCTGGCGGCTAAGAATTTTCAGGCTGGCATGATGATGGTCAGACAGCTAGAGTTTAGTCTGTTTGATTTCAAAATTCATGAAAGCTACCAGCCCGCACAAGGTGGTCGAATTTATGCCATTTTGCAAGAAATTCGCGACCGGGTTGCGGTGGTAAAAGTGCCGGCATTTAATCGCTTTGCCCATAGTTTTTCGCACATTTTTGCCGGTGGTTATGCGGCCGGTTATTACAGTTATAAATGGGCGGAAGTCTTGTCAGCGGATGCTTTTTCCTTGTTTGAAGAACGCGGTATTTTTGACCGGGCAACCGGTGAAGCTTTCTTGCATGCGGTACTTGAGCAAGGTGGCAGTCAGGATGCCATGACCTTATTTAAAAATTTCCGTGGTCGTGAACCTAATATTGATGCGCTGTTACGCCATAATGGTATTGCTGCTTAACCACTAAAACGCTGACACTATGAAAAACTGTCCTCAATGTGGCCAAGAACGTGTGGCCGAAACCTATAAATGTCCGGCGTGTGAAGTGTTTTATTCGCAACTGGACGAATTGTTATATGAAGAACAGCAGCGTCTGGAAGCCAAAACTTTTAAAGCACACTTAAGACGAATCTGGGCGGCAGAAGCCAAACAACAGGCTTTACGTGATGCTTTGCATACGGGCTGGCGTGAAACTCCTTGGCAGACGCAAGTGACCTTGGTCACCGTGTTCGCCTTTATTTTTGTGCTGGTGTTCGGGGTGTTAACCCTGTAGGACTGAGCTAACCCTATTTTGGATGAAATGAGATCCTCATGAAGTATAAAGATTTACGGGATTTTATTGCCCAGCTGGAAAAGCAGGGTGAGTTGAAACGGATTAAACGCGAAGTTGATCCGGTACTGGAAATGACCGCCATTTGCGATCGTATGTTGCGTGAAGGTGGTCCGGCTTTGTTATTTGAAAATCCCAAAGGCTCCAATATTGCTGTGCTGGGTAATCTATTCGGAACGCCGAAGCGGGTGGCGATGGGGATGGGGGCCAAAGACGTCTCCGAATTACGCGGTATCGGCGAATTGCTGGCCTATCTGAAAGAACCGGAACCCCCGCGTGGCATGAAAGATGCCTTTGAAAAATTACCGGTATTTAAGCAAGTGCTGAATATGGCGCCGAAAATGGTTTCCAGTCCAGTTTGCCAAGAAGTGATTCGAGTCGGTGATGAAGTTGATCTGGCTGACTATCCGATTCAAACCTGCTGGCCGGAAGATGCTGCACCACTGATAACCTGGCCTTTGGTGATTACCCGTGGGCCTAATAAAGAGCGCCAGAATCTGGGGATTTATCGTCAGCAGGTGATTGGTAAAAATAAAGTCATCATGCGCTGGCTCGCTCATCGTGGCGGAGCGCTGGATTTTCGGGAATGGCAACAAGCCCATCCAGGTCAGCCTTTTCCTGTAGCAGTGGCTTTAGGTGCCGATCCAGCCACGATTTTGGCAGCGGTGACACCAGTGCCGGATACTTTGTCAGAATATGCTTTTGCGGGTTTGTTGCGAGGCAGTAAGACCGAGGTCGCACAGTGTCTGACGCATGATTTGCAAGTGCCGGCCAGTGCGGAGATTGTATTGGAAGGCTTTATTTATCCGGGGGAAACGGCACCAGAAGGCCCTTACGGCGATCACACCGGTTATTACAACGAGGTGGATGAGTTTCCGGTGTTCACCATAGAACGGATTACTCAGCGTCAGGTGCCGATTTATCACAGCACGCATACCGGTCGTCCCCCTGATGAGCCCGCAATATTAGGTGTGGCCCTCAATGAAGTGTTTGTGCCAATTCTGCAAAAGCAATTTCCTGAAATCGTCGATTTCTATTTGCCGCCCGAAGGTTGTTCTTACCGTATGGCGGTGATTAGCATGAAGAAACAGTATGCGGGTCACGCCAAACGGGTGATGTTGGGTACTTGGTCGTATTTGCGTCAGTTTATGTATACCAAGTTTGTGATTGTGGTCGATGAGGATGTGAATGTCCGGGACTGGCAGGATGTGATCTGGGCGATTACCACCCGGATGGATCCGGCACGTGACCTGACCATTTTGGAAAATACGCCCATCGATTATCTGGATTTTGCTTCGCCAGTTTCTGGTCTGGGTTCAAAAGTTGGATTTGACGCCACCAATAAATGGCCCGGTGAAACACAGCGTGAATGGGGAAGGCCGATTGTTATGGATAAAGACGTTTTGCAAAAAGTCGATAACCTGTGGGATAGCCTGTTTGATTAAAACAGGCTTGCCGATCAGCGGGAGATTGCTTCCGCTTGTTTGATCACTTCGGTGCTGGCGAGGCTCAAGGCGCGCTTAAAATACTCGCAGGCTTGTTGCGGGTTACCTTTGGCAGTTTCCAGTTCACCTAGGCATTGTTGTACGTCAACAGTCTCTTCTAAATGCAGGCTTTTCAGCAAATACTGTTCGGCTTTTTCCATTTGCCCCAACTTAAGGGCTAATTTACCCAGAACACTAAATAGCATCGCATCTTGTGGATATACCGCCAACCATTGTTCGGCAGATTGCAGTTGTTTAGCGGTATCGTTGGATTCCACCGTGGCATATAAAGCCAATGTAGTTGCATCCCAGTACAAACCTAATTGTTTGATAATTCGGCTTTCGACATCAGCGCCAGAACCGGCATTGATCATGGCGGCAAAATAAATATTGGCAACACCGGGCAGGTTGCGAATATGCAGAGGGATACCGTCCCAGCAAGCCAAAATCGCTTCTACATCATTATTTGCGGCGGCTTGTTTGAGCAGATTGCTGAAAGTCCGGGTTTCCAGTAATTTGACCTCGGTTTCCAGCATGATTTTATGTTCCTGCAGAGCCGGTAAGATGCGGTTCAAGGCGTCCCAGTCACCTAATTGCTGGTAAACATGGTGCATCATTTTCAGAACACGACCATGATTGGGATTGATGCTGTGGAGTTTTTCCAGGGTTTCCAGAGCCTTATCGAATTCATGTTCGGATACATGCAGTTCAGCCTGAGTCAGACCAATGGTGATGTCGTTATCACTGGATTGCTCACGCGCTTTACGCAAATATTCATCACGTTTGTCCCCTGCTCCACGGGAGTGAGCAGCACGGGCAGCGGTCAGATAATGTAACAACGGAGCGCCACTGTGCGAGGCATGTTTAATCAGCGTTTTTTCGGCGCGTTCCCAATTGCCATCAGCCGCATCGAATAAGCCGGCGATCAACGCTTCTTGTGAGCGATTAAAACGGATATTGCGACGACGTTTCGACATTTGACCCGGCATACGCAACAAGACGCCAAACAAACGAAACAGGTTGTAGAAAATGAAAAACCCAATCACTAGCATGACGCTGAAGACGGTCAATGAGGTTTCCATTGACCAATGCCCAAAACCCATCAGCACATAGCCGGGGTCGTTAAATGACGACAGCCATTGGTGCAACAAATAGGCGCTTAAGATGGCGACCAGTAGTGATGCAACGAAATAAATTAAATTTTTCATCTGACTATTGGTTAAGGCTTAGCGGGTTTGTTGGCCGATTCAGTCGCTGTCGGAGCTGCTGCGGGAGTAGTCGCAGTCGCAGCAGGCTGAGTGCTAATCGATTTATCCACATCAATGCGTAATTTGCTGATGTCTTTGAGTAATTTCAACGAGCCGCTAACGTCAGGAAATTGTGCGCGAATTTGTATGCTGGCAATTTTATTCAATTCATTGGCAAAACGTTCGGTGGCCAGGTTCTCCGCAAAATTCTTTTTCAGCCATTGGCGAGTATCCGCAATACTGGTGGCGAATAAAGCATCATTCTGTTGAACCAAGGCAATTTCTATCATTTCCAGTCGCACTTTCAATTGCTGACGGGTGAAATGAGCTTCTTCGGGGGTCAAAATTGCGTCTATCGGTTGTTGGCTGTGACGTAACACGACATAACCTTGCAATTGTTTAGCGACGGTGCTCAGTAAACCATGGTCTTGTTCGGCCAGATTGGAACTGGTGGATTGGCTTTTGTCCGGTTGTTTGCCTGGATGGGGTAAAAACACATCCATGCTTTCCACGCTTTCTTGCAGATGTTGCAAAGTGCCATAAAGGCCAACGATGTCGGGAACGCTTACACCATTTAACAATGCGAGTTCTTTGGCAATTTGTTCGCGAACTTTAAACACTGCGGCGTCACCGCTGTCACGCAAGCGCTCATCCGCTGCTTCCAGGGCTAATCGGGTAGTAGCCACGTCGCCGACCAAATGTAAACGTTGGTTGGCTACTGTTAATAAGTATTCCGCATCGGCTAAAAGCCAGTCACCACGGGTCTTACTCATTTGACGTTGTAGTCCGGAAATAGCGGTTTCCAGATCTTTTTTAGTATTGGTCAGACGTTCTTCATGCAGGCTGGAAAAGTCGGCCAGTGTTTGGGTGAAATGATTGTCTTTGCCAGTCATTTCTGAGTTCATGTTAGTGATCTGTGCCTGCAGATCAGAGATTTGCTGGTGCAAGCCGTTGATAGACTTGTCGATCTCAATTTGCTTCAAGTCGTCCTGATTGTTTTCAGTGACCTGGCTGCTTTGAATTTGTTGAAAGAAATAAAAACCCGCTGCAGCCACTAACAGGCTCAGAATCAAAGCGGCCAAGCCTATCCACAAACCGGCGCGGGATTTTTTAACCACTACGGTGGGGGCAGCTATGCTTTCTTGTTGTTCTTCAGTTACTTCGGCCACTATATTCCCCGTTATATAAGGTCTTCAAGGTCTCTACAATTTGTTCATCGCAGGGCTTATTGCTTGCCGCGATGTGTTTAAATCCAATTTCCCTAGCCCGTTCCGCTATTCGCGGACTGGCAACCACCAGATTTATATTTTTTATCCGTTCAATACTGTCAGTATCCAGCATGGCCAACAGATTGTCCAAGGCTTCTGTACTGGTAATGCTGATGGCATCCAATTGTTGTCTCATAATCGCATCGATGAGCGACAGATTGTCGGCTTCAGGTCGTTGGCGACGATAGACTTCTAGGTAGCTCACCTTGGCGCCACGGGCGGTTAAGCCTTGCGCTAATTTGTCACGACCACCCACGCCACGCACAATGACGCAATCCAGATCTGCTACCGACTGCATAGCTGGCTCAGCCAGTAAGCCCTCGCTACTAAATTCCGTTGCAGGAACACAGTGCACTGGCCATTTAAAATCATGCAGGGACTTGGCGGTGGCAGAGCCAACTGCGGCAACCTGCGTATGTCCAAACTGGGGCATTTTGCCACCGAACGCTCTGATAGCAAAATCTACAGCATTACTACTGGTGAAAATTAGCCAGTTGGAATTCAGCGCATTTGCCAAACCGGTCGCATCAGGTGGATTCGGCGTGATTGCCAAGGTAGGAAATCGCCAAGGCTGACCACCGGCTTTTGCAATCAAGTCACACAAGTTTTCTGCCTGATCCACAGGTCTGGTGACCAGAATTTGTTTGGCAGTCAATCCAGTGTTCACTGATAAAGTTCCTGCAATATTTTATCAGCGCCTTGTTGTAATAAATCTTCCGCTACGGCAATACCCAATTGCTCAGCCTGTTCCAGTTCAGCCCAGGCTTCTGCCCGGTAGAGAATGGAACCGTCCGGATTACCGACCAGTCCGCGTAAATAGATACGCTCGTCATGGATTTCGGCAAAGCCAGCGATAGGCACCTGGCAACCACCATTTAAACGCAGATTCATGGCGCGTTCAGCGCGAACCCGAGTACTCGTCGTCTCATCATGCAAGACTTTTAAATATTCATGCACCTCGGGGTCATCGCTACGGCACTCAATACCGATAGCGCCTTGACCAATCGCGGGCAAGCTTTGCTGGCTAGTCAGTGCCTGGCTGATTCTATGCTCAAATCCCAGTCGCTTCAGACCGGCGGACGCTAAAATGATAGCGTCATATTCACCCGCGTCTAATTTGGCCAGACGGGTGTTGACATTGCCTCGCAGGCTTAAAATTTCCGCTTGCGGAAATTGAGCCTTAATCTGGCATTGTCGGCGTAAACTTGAGGTACCGATACGGGCATTGGCTGGCAAATCTTCAAGACGCGCATAATGGTTGGATACGAAGGCGTCACTGGGATCTTCACGGTCCAGAATCACCGCCAAATGCAAACCTTCCGGAAATTCTACAGGCACATCTTTCATGGAGTGCACGGCAATATCCGCGATGCCATCCAGCATGCCTTGTTCCAGTTCTTTGACAAACAAACCTTTACCACCGACTTTGGCGAGTGGTGCATCGAGGATTTTGTCGCCACGGGTCACCATCTTAACCAGTTCAGTTTGTAATTCTGGAAAGGCTGCTTGCAGGCGCTTAGCCACGTGCTCGGCCTGCCATAACGCTAATGGGCTTTGTCGTGTTGCAATACGCAAGAGTTGTTTAGCCAAAATACCACCCGATTATCTGAAGCAAACGCGGTCAAAAGTAACGAAAAAACGCCCTATTGTAATCTGATTTCGACTGACTGTTGCTTCAAGTTATTGCGAGGGTCGACAATCAACGGATTTCAAAATCGATAAAACCAGTGTCGACAGCGAGTTGGCTGACTTTGACGCTTAACACTTTAGCCAACAAGGGGCCTTTGTGACACCATTGGATTAGCGCCTCGATGCCAGATGACTCGCCGGTGCAAACAATTTCAACTTCA
>RFQK01000062.1 GCA_009925045.1 Methylococcaceae bacterium | reverse complement strand
GCAGATGCGGCGCAAAACCTTATCCCTGCTCTCCAAACACACCCGCAAAGATAATATTTGTTTTGATGGTTTTGCCCGTGCCGCCCATGTCACGGACGCGACTGACTGGCGGGTGGAATATCCATTTGTCGTGCTCTATCCCAGCAATGAACAAGAAGTGGGGCATTTGGTGCGGGATTGCATCAAATTAGGGTTGACGATTATTCCCCGCGGCGGTGGGACCGGATATACCGGCGGCGCCGTCCCTTTAACACCCTATTCGGCGGTGATCAATACTGAAAAACTCCTGGATATCAGTGCGGTCGCGTTTGCATCCCAATTGCCTGGTGTCGATCAGCCTTACGCGACGATTGATACAGGGGCGGGTGTAGTTACTCGTCGTGTCATGGATGTGGCGGAACAGGCAGGTCTGGTATTTGCCTGTGATCCGACTTCTGCAGATGCATCGTGTATCGGTGGCAATATCGCCATGAATGCCGGCGGCAAAAAAGCGGTGTTATGGGGGACTGCGCTGGATAACCTCTGGTCATGGCGAATGGTAACGCCCGATGGTCATTGGTTAGACGTCGAGCGGCAAAATCATAATCTGGGCAAAATTCACGATCAGGCTGAAGTTGAATTTATGCTGCGCCGTTATGCGATCGATGGCAAAACCTTGTTGTCTGAAGAGACATTGAAGATGGCCGGTGATCAGTTTCGTAAAGGCGAATTGGGTAAAGACGTTACCGATAAGTTTCTGGGTGGTTTACCTGGCATACAGAAAGAAGGTTGTGACGGCATTATCACTTCCGCACGCTGGATCTTGCACAAAATGCCTCCGCACATTCGTACGGTCTGTCTGGAGTTTTTTGGTCAGGTCAGAGAGGCTGTGCCGGCAATTGTCGAAATCCGTGATTATCTGGCGGCCTTACCCAAATCCGGTCAAGCACGGGTGATGTTGGCAGGTCTGGAGCATTTGGATGAACGCTATGTCAAAGCGGTCGGTTATGCGACTAAAGCCAAGCGTCATGGCCGACCTAAAATGGTTTTGATTGGCGATATCGTCGGGGATGATGAAAATCAAGTGGCTCAGGCCGCTTCCGAGGTAGTGCGTTTGTGTAACGCCCGCCGCGCCGAAGGCTTTATTGCTGTCAGTGCTGAAGCCCGCAAGACTTTCTGGCTGGATCGCGCTCGGACGGCGGCCATTGCTAAACATACCAATGCCTTTAAGATCAACGAAGATGTGGTGATTCCTCTGCCACGTATGGGCGATTATTGTGACGGGATTGAGCGGATTAATATCGAGCTTTCTCTACGCAATAAATTACAGTTGTGTGATGCCCTGAATGAATTCCTCCAGGCCGATTTGCCTGTACGTTCTTATACTGAAGATGTTGAAAAAGCAGACCTGATTGGTGATCGGCGCTTATTGGCGCAAGAGTTACTCGCTTCGGTGCAAACTCGCTGGTTATGGTTGTATCAAAATCTGGACAGGCCTTTGGCGGGCGCAGAATCCGACTTTGCCGCTCTGGGTATTATTGCCAGTGAACTGAGCAATAAAGCCGATCAGCCTACGCTGTTTCATCGCTTACAAGATCATTCAATTCGAGTTTCTTGGAAACAGGAGTTATTACCGGGGCTGAAGGAAATCTTTAATGGTGATCATTTTCGTCCTGTTATCGAACGCATAGAAGCTGTTCATAAAGAAATATTGCGTGGTCGGGTATTCGTGGCCCTGCACATGCACGCGGGTGACGGCAATGTGCATACCAATTTACCGGTTAACTCCGACCACTACGCCATGTTGCAGGAAGCTAATCAGGCCGTCGTGCGGATTATGGCTCTGGCGCGTTCTCTGGGAGGGGTGATTTCCGGGGAACACGGTATTGGTATTACTAAATACGAGTTTTTATCGGAACAAGAATTAGCCAATTTCCACGCCTATAAACAACAGGTGGATCCGGAAGGCCGCTTTAATCGTGGCAAATTAATGCCAGGCGCTGATTTGCAGGCAGCTTATACGACTTCCTTTAGTCTAATGGGCTTTGAATCACTGATCATGCAGCAAAGCGATATTGGTGCCATTGCCGATTCAGTAAAAGACTGTCTGCGTTGCGGTAAGTGTAAACCGGTCTGTTCTACCCATGTGCCGCGTGCTAATTTGCTGTACTCACCGCGTAATAAAATCTTGGCGACCTCGCTGTTAATCGAAGCCTTTTTGTACGAAGAGCAAACCCGTCGAGGTATTTCGATTCACCATTGGCAGCAGTTTGAAGATGTAGCGGATCACTGTACGGTTTGTCATAAGTGTTACAGCCCGTGCCCGGTCGATATCGATTTTGGCGATGTGTCGATGAATATGCGCAATTTATTGCGCAAAATGGGCAAGCAAAGTTTTAACCCGCTCAAGACTCTGGCCATTGCCTTTTTGACAACCAGTCGACCTGACACCGTCAAACTGATGCGTAAATTCATGATTCAGTGGGCGTATAAGGCGCAGCGTTTGGGGAATGTCTTGTTAAAGCCCTGGGCCAAAGCTCAGACCCGATTACCGCCATCATCAACCGGTAAGGCGCCGGTCACTGAACAAGTGATTCAGTTTGTTAATCGGAAAATGCCGGCGGACGTGCCTAAAAAAACGGCCAGGGTGATGCTGGATATCGAAGACAACCATGTAGTGCCGATTATTCGTGACCGTGAAAAAACCAGTGTGGATTCAGAAGCGGTGTTCTACTTTCCGGGTTGCGGTTCCGAGCGTCTGTTTTCACAAGTGGGATTAGCTACGCAGGCCTTGCTATATGAAGTTGGCGTTCAGACAGTATTACCGCCGGGTTATCTGTGTTGTGGTTATCCGCAACGGGCAGCGGGTCAGTTTGATAAAGCCGATAAAATCACGACCGATAATCGAGTGATGTTTCATCGTCTGGCCAACACCCTGAATTATTTAGACATTAAAACTGTGGTGGTTAGTTGCGGAACTTGTCTGGATCAATTGCTTGATTATGAATTTGACCGCATTTTTCCGGGTTGTCGGATTATCGATATCCATGAGTTCTTACTGGAAAAAGGCCTGAGTGTAGAGGGTTTGCAAGGACAACCGTATTTGTATCATGACCCTTGTCATTCCCCGATGAAACAGCGGGATCCCTTAAAAACTGTCAGCGGCTTATTAGGGGGAGCGTCTGTGAATAAATCCGAACGTTGCTGTGGGGAATCAGGTACTTTGGCAGTGAGTCGTGGAGATATTTCGAATCAGGTGCGGTTCCGTAAGGCTGAAGAATTGCAGGCCGATGTCCTAAAACTGCGCGCTGACAGTAAAACGCCTGTGAAGTTATTAACCTCTTGTCCGTCATGTATGCAAGGCTTGCAACGATACCAAGGCGATGTTGAAAAACTTGAAGTCGACTATATAGTGGTTGAGATGGCTAGACATATACTGGGTAAGAAGTGGCTAGATGAATATGTCAAAAAAGCCCGCAATGGCGGCATAGAACGGGTTTTATTGTAGACAGCGACTTTAGGCGTTTGGACTAGGAGTATCAGCGCTCGTATGAATGCGATTGAAGAATTGGTTAAGCAGCGTTTTCCTGGCTTTGATCAGGAGGATACTGCACTTATCATCAAAGCCTTGAAGATGGTGGAAGAGGCGAAGCTACATTCCAGTACGGTAGCCGGCAATATTCGTCCTACCGGTATAGATGTGGCGACAGTTTTGATGACTGCTCATATTGATGTCGACACTATTTTGGCCTCATTACTCAGTGATTCCAGAGTGGCCTCATTTATCACTGATGCGCAAATTAACCAAGCGTTTGGCAGTACAGTCGCTGGACTGGTCCGCGATGTGCTGTGGCTAAATAAAGTGAGTATCTATAGTCCGGAAATGGCGAATGAGCCAAATCAGTCGGAGATTTTACGGCGTATGTTATTGGCTATGACCCATGACGTCCGCGCGGTATTAATCAAATTAGCCTTTCGTATCCAACGCTTACGTAATTTAAAAATAGAAGATACGCCTATTCAGCGCTTTATTGCCCGTGAAACCCTTGATATCTATGCACCTCTAGCGAATCGACTGGGGATTAGTCAGTTCAAATGGGAGTTGGAAGATTTAGCTTTTCGCTATCTGGAGCCAGAGCATTATTTTGCCATTGCTAAATCATTAGCAGATAAACGTGATCAGCGTGAAGCCTGTATTAACCAGTTTCTGAAAACCTTGCAAACTCGCCTGGATCAGGAAGGGATTGTGGCTAAGATTTACGGTCGGCCCAAACACATCTATAGCATCTGGCATAAGATGCATCGCAAGAAATTAAGCATCGACGAATTATATGACTTACTGGCTGTCCGGGTGGTTGTGGATCAATTGTCAGCCTGTTATACAGTTTTGGGGATAGTTCACAGTGTCTGGCAGTATATTCCTCGCGAATTCGATGATTACATTGCCAACCCCAAAGAAAATGGCTATCAATCCTTACATACGGTAGTCCTGGACGAGGCAGCCAATCGTATTGAAGTCCAGATCAGAACTCGGGCGATGCACGATTTTGCCGAGCTTGGGGTGGCCGCACACTGGCGGTATAAAGAGGGTAGCAAATTCAATCTGGCGACCGAAAAGAATATTGCCTCACTCAGACAATTGCTCGAAGACCGTGAAACCGGTGACGATTTAATCGAAAATTTCCAGACCGAATTGTTTTCTGACCGGGTGTTTGTCTTAACGCCGGCGGGAAAACTCATTGATTTAATCAAGGGCTCGACGCCTCTGGATTTTGCTTACGCGATTCATACGCAAATTGGTCATGCTTGTCGTGGCTCCAAAGTGAACGGCCAGATTAGGCCATTAACCTACAAGCTTAACTCCGGCGAGCAAGTTGAAATCATTACGGTTAAGAATGGCCAGCCTAACCACAACTGGCTAGATTTGAATCTGGGTTATTTAAAAACGCCGCGCGCTATCAGCAAGGTTAAAAGTTGGTTTAAGCAACAGCAACAAGGGGAAAATATTGCAGCGGGTCGTTTATTGCTGGAAAAAGAAAGTAAACGTCTTGGGCTTAAACATACCGACATCAGCGATTTACTCAAGCATTTCAAACTAAACAACTCCGACTTGTTATTTGAAGCACTAGGACGTGGTGATATCAATAATCGGCAATTAGTCTCTGCGCTTAAAATTCCTGAACTGGAGCCAGCACGCTTGAAACTGGTTGCAGCCAAGACTAGTTCACAATCTGCAGTCACCGTCGCGGGTATTGATAATGTCGTCACGACCATTGCTCATTGTTGCAAGCCCTTAAAAGGCGAACCGATTATTGGTTTTATGACCCATAAACGCGGCATTACTGTGCACCGTCAAGACTGTGAGAGTCTGCATCATTTGTCTGAAGAACAAAAGACCCAGTTAGTGGCAGCGGAGTGGGGCGGCAGTCATTCTGCGCGTCACACCGTGGTCATAGTCTTACATGCCTTTAATGCGCCGAATTTGCTGGGAGATGTTTCTCAGCTCTTATCAGCAGCCAAAATCCATACCAGCGATGCTGCTCTGAAAACCCATGAAGATTTATCGGCTATTTTGACGATGAGCATACAAATTGAAAACGCCGAACAATTGGCCTCTATCTTGGGTCGTATACATCAATTGCCCTATATTCTCGACGTTAAGCGTAAGGTCTAGGTTTTGGGCGAATTGACTCTAAGCAATATTAACTGGTTCTATCTGGATTTTTCAGGCCAGCATGCCCTGATTACGGCACTGCTTTTTATTTGGGCAGGATTTGTCCGCACGGGTCTTGGCTTTGGTGGGGCAGCATTAGGGTTGCCCTTAATGCTGTTTATCAACAATGATCCTCGGCTGTGGTTACCGATGATCAGCACCCATTTGTTGTTTTTTTCCGGCCTGACTTTACGCACCCGTTTACATAACGTCGACTGGCGCTATTTACGTGCATCCTCAGTGTATATCGTGCCGCCAGCGATTATCGGCGTATTTGGTTTAGTCCATTTGCCTGTACTTTGGTTAAACGGATTTATTTATGCGGTTGCCTTATTTTATGGTGGGGTCTGGATGCTGAACCGCGCCATTGAAAGTCATGGTGCCTGGGTGGATAAACTGCTGCTGATTTTGGGCGGCTATGTGGCCGGAACCTCTTTAACAGGGGCACCCTTGATGGTGGCCGTGTATATGCGTCATGTCAATAAAAGTCAGTTAAGGGATACCTTGTTCGTACTCTGGTTTGTGTTAGTCGGTATCAAAATGACCACTTTTATTGCCTTGGCGGTGGATTTACATTTTAGCAGTGCCTTATGTTTATTACCCATCGCTGCGATTGGCCACTACCTGGGCTTAAAAACCCATCATGCCATTATCAAGAACGAAATCTTGTTTAAACGCTGGATAGGCGGTGGTTTGGTCGTGGTTTCGGCATTAGGTTTGATGAATCTTGGTGTTTAGCTTTAAGGCTAAGCTGTTGTCCTCTCGATAAAATACAATCCCATTTTCAAAATTGATTTAGAATCTGCGCCTGTTTTTTCGGGGGAAGATGTTATGAGTTTTAAATTAAAATTAATCAAATACGCTATCAAACTCACACCAGAAAAATTGGTGATCTGGATTGGTAATCTCGTTATGAAGGGCATTGCCAAGCTGGTTGAATTTAATTTCGACCTAGACAAACGACAATTACATGTCAAAACCCAGTTGTATGGCGAAATTGATACCATCGACGTTTGGGTGGAAAACTTTATGATCATCCAAGACGGCGACAATTATGAATTTTTTATTGGTCAGGCCCATTCAGATCGCCCATGGTTGACCAATATCCTGGCCAAACTGGTTGGCAAAGCTTGGAAGATCCCCAAAATTCCACAATTACAACCGCATATGGGGTTGGTGGCGGAATTATTGGAAGAACCTAAAGCAGAACCAACTCCACCAACTGAAAAAGAACAGGCAGAGGCTGAACAGTCCAATTTGCTTGCTTCCATAGAAGAAGCCTGAAACAAAAAAGGCGTTGAAAGCAGCTAACTTTCAACGCCTTTTGCGATTAATGGATGTGAACGTCACGGGTTTTGGATTTATCACTGCGCCGTAAAGTATGCGCTTCCTGGTCGCTTGGTAGGGTTTTACCATCAGCACCCAAGACTACCAGAGCCGTCTCATCAACCATACTTAGAACTTTAGCGGGCAAATTGTTGTTCGGCTGTAAAGTGACAGTGTGGTTTTTTTCATTCCAGTCATACTTGCCTTTTTCATAATACTCACGCGTCGAGGCCATAGCATTTTGCGTAACTAGCAAGTAGTTATTCTTTTGCTTTAAGGACAAAGTCATTTTTAAACCATCACAGTCCTTGTTGTCACAGGGCAAATAACCGTAAAAAACACCTCTGAAGCCATTGGGATCAGAGGCATCAGCAGTACTGTGACTGGCGTGATCCATCATGCCCTCATGACGCATCATTTCCCGTGCCTTCAGAGCTTTTTCCTGGAGTTGCATGTCCGACTCAGCTACAGCTGCATTGAGTGTCAAGAAAAATGAACCGAAAAGCAGGCAAGCTAAGCTCTTTATTATTTTTGTTGTGTTCATAGTCGTGTCTTGGGTAAGCGTTAAAGAAAGGAATTGAGGTGATTTGCCAAAATTTCTATCCGGTCTACACCTAAAAGCCCATTTGCCTAAGGTTACCAGTAAAAAAACAGATATCAATAGTTTGGTGTTTCACTTTGGAGCTATGACCATTTGGCAGCCCTGAGTGTCGATCCAGCTTTTTGGTGTTCATAAGCACAAACGAAGTCTGTCAGCTTTATCAGTGTTGAGCCTTGATTATTTGGTCTTGATCGAAATCATGCTGCAATTGCCATCTCTGCAGGCGCTATCACTATTAGCGAAGTTATTGCCAACCCTATCTGATGATGAAAAAGCCCAACACCTTATCCTTGCAGGAGCAACTGCTCAAATCCAGTTTGTCTACTGAGGGTAAAGCTCGTCAAATCAAGACAGAAAAGCG
>RFQK01000061.1 GCA_009925045.1 Methylococcaceae bacterium | reverse complement strand
GCCTTGCAATTGCAAGGCCTTTTTTATTTGTGTACGGTTGTTATCTTTTCAGTTGCTAATAAACTGAGCAAGGTCGAGGTCACTAGGCCGCCGATCACCGAAACTGCCATCGGACTTCGGAACGAAGGATCAGCCTGACTGAAACTTAAAGCAATCGGTAACATCCCCGCCCCCATCGCAATCGTCGTCATAATAATAGGTCTGGCTCGCTTGTGACAGGCGTCCAGTAAGGCTTCGTAACGACTCATCTGTAGTTTTTGTCTGGCGACAATCGCATACTCAACCAACAAAATAGAGTTTTTGGTGGCGATGCCCATCAGCATGATCAAACCGATTAAAGACGGCATGGAAAAACTTTTTTGCGCGAGCAACAAAGCCACAAAGCCACCACCAAAGGATAAGGGCAAAGCCATCAGAATCGTGACCGGTTGCAATACATCTTTGAATAATAAAATCAGCACCACAAAAATACAAAACACACCGGTCAGCATCGCCACACCGAAACTTTGAAACAACTCCACCATCATCTCGGCATCACCGAGACTGATTTTCCTGACACCGGCGGGCAAGTTACGGATAGTCGGCAACTGATCGACAGCTTGAGTCACATCACCTAAGGGTTTACCTGACAATTCGATTTCAATATTGATATTACGAGAGCGATCGTAGCGTGTAATTAAAGCCGGCCCGCTGGAAAGACTGAGATCAGCCACTTGCGCCAAAATCGGCGCTGGCTTTTGCGGATGGTTGCTAGGAACGGCTAAGTGTTTCAGTATGTCCAGATTTTCTCGACCATCCTGCGCCAGTTTGACGACCACCGGAATCTGGCGTTGTGACAAATTCAATTTGGGAATCACCGTATCATAATCACCAACAGTGGCTATGCGCAGTGTTTCGGCAATTGCCTGACTGGTCACACCAAAATCAGCCATGCGGGCATAATCGGGCTGCACAGCGATTTCAGGCCGACTCAGACTCGCGGTCGAGGCAATGGTACCCAAGCCTGGAATCGTACGCAGTTCTTTTTCCAGACTCTGGGCGGCCATAGACAATGCTTGTGGTTCATCACTACTCAATGCCAAGACAAACTTTTCTCCGGAAGCGGCCAAACCGACTTTGGTTCTGACGCCGGGTAATTCGGTTAAGACCTCACGAATTTGTTGTTCGACGACTGATTTACGCACAGGACGACTTTGTCGTTCGGTCAACAACAAGGTCAGCGTTGCTTTTCTTACCTCGCTGGGAGCATTTTTAGTCGCACTCATGGGGTCACTGCCTACGGAACCTGAACCTATGGTGGTATAAATTGATTCCACATATTGAACTTTACTCACCAACTGGCGGGCTCGTTCCGCCATCGATTCAGTTTGTTGCAGGCTAGAACCCGGCGGCAACTCCAGAAAAACCTGACTTTGGGAATTATCATCCGGCGGAATGAAACCTTTAGGCAATAAAGGAATCAACATAATCGAACCGATAAAAAATGCCACCGATGCAATCATGGTGATGTGACGGTGGTGCAAACACCAAGCCACCATCAGGCGATATTGACGCATTAGCCAGCCATCTTTCTCCTGCTGAGTCTGATTGTCTTTTAGGATATACGCTGCCAACATAGGCGTTAGCATGCGCGCGACCACTAAAGAGGCAAACACCGCAATCGCCGCTGTCCAGCCAAACTGTTTAAAAAAACGGCCGGCCACACCCGTCATAAAGGCAGTTGGCAAAAATACCGCAATCAAAGTAAAAGTAGTTGCGACCACGGCCAGTCCGATTTCATCTGCCGCCTCCATCGCTGATTGATAAGCCGATTTGCCCATATGCTGATGACGGACAATGTTTTCAACCTCAACAATCGCATCGTCGACCAGAATCCCGATGACTAATGACAAAGCCAAAAGCGTAACGACGTTAATACTAAAGCCCAGATATTCCATGCCGATAAAAGCCGGAATCACCGACAAAGGCAAGGCGACAGAAGATACCAAGGTGGCGCGCCAGTCACGTAAAAATAACCAGACCACTAGCACCGCCAGTAATGCGCCTTCATAGAGCATGGTCATAGAGCCATCAAACTCTTCCTGAACAGGCTTAACAAAATCAAATGCTTGGGTAAATTCAACATCGGGATATTGTTGTTTCACCTCGGCCAGGACGGTTTCGACCCCAGCCCCCACTTCTACTTCACTAGAACCACGACTACGGGTGATCTCAAAACCGACTACGGTTTTGCCATTTAAAAAAGCCTTACTTCTGATTTCGGCAACGCTATCATTGATTTCAGCGATTTCATCTAGCCGTACTTTGCGACCACCACTCAAGGCGATCTCAATCGGCCGAATTTCATCAACCGAGTTGACATTACCTAAGGTTCGCACCATCTGTTCACCAGAGCCTAAATCGGTACGACCACCGGCGTTATTTTGCTGAACCTGTTTCAGTTGCCGAGATACTTCAGTCGCGGTAATGCCTAATGCTTGCAATTTAAGTGGATCGATATGAATGGCAATCTCACGCTTAACGCCACCCACCCGAGTCACCGCACCAACCCCTTTCACTTTTAACAAACGCTTGCTTAAAGTGTCATCTACAAACCAAGACAGCGCTTCTTCATCGAGCTGTTTAGCATCAACCGCATATGCCAGAATTGGTGCTCCGGCTAAATCCAGCTTATCGATGACAGGATCTCGCAAATCCCCTGGAAATTCGGAACGAATTTTACTGACTGCAGATCGCACATCATCCACCGCATCCTGAACCGGTTTTTCCAGTCTGAATTCAGCGACCACATTGACGACACCGTCTTGGATTTTAGTGGTGATGTGTTTGAGTGACTGTATAGTGACCAGACTGTCTTCAATTTTACGGGCTACATCATTTTCCAGTTGTTCAGGCGCAGCGCCGGGTAAACTGGCCGAAATGGTCACCGTCGGCAAATCCAGATCCGGGAACTGCTGAATTTTCATAGCACTGAAACTCATCAAGCCAGCAGCACATAGCACTACAAATAAAATGATGGCAGGCAGCGGATTTTTTATACACCAGGAAGAGACATTCATTCGGCGATCACCTTAACGGAATCACCATCGCTCAGAAAAGCGACGCCAGCAACGACAATAGTCTGATCAGCCTCTAAGCCTGATCGGATAATGAGTTGATCCTTTACCACTGCCCCTACTTCGACTTTTAGCTGATGGGCCTTAAACAATCCGTTGGCTTGTTGGTCCACCGTGAACACATAATGAAATCCATCCCTGAACAGAACCGCAGATTGCGGCACCAGCAGCACCGAAGTATCCCCGTATTGAAATTCACCACGTGCGAACATGCCACTATGAAAACCCAATGAAATGGCTTGCGGCAGATCGACATAGATCAGCGCCTGACGCGTATTTGGATTGAGTGAAGGCGCAATCGTTCTAATCACTCCTTGAATCGCGCCGACATCAGATACCGTTATCGTCACCGGCATAGCTGTTTGTAAATGATTAATCTCGGCAGCATTGACCTCAGCCCGCCACTCCAAACGCTGCTGACGAATTAATTTGAATAACTCCTGGCCGACATTGTAAACACCACCGATAGTGGCCAGACGTCCAGAAATTACACCATCATCCATGGCCAAAACTTGCGTATTATTCATACGAACCTGTTGAGCTTGCAGATTGGCCTGAGCAGCCAGTAACTTGGCTTCCGACATTTTTTCTTCCGCCAGATAACGGGCAATTTGCTGAGCACTCATGGCCAGTTTTTCTCTACTCTGCCTCGCCCTGTCGGCATTGAGACGCGCCTCTTCCGCACTGGCTTTCGCGACTTCCAGATTCGCTTTACTCTGCTCCAACTCTGCCCGGACCATGTCTTGATTGAATGCCGCCAGTAACTGTCCTTTATGCACAACCTGACCAACTTCAACCAAAACTTTCGCTAATTGCAAACCACTAATTTCCGAACTGATCGTAATTTCATCCCAAGCCGCAATCGAACCATTAGCCATTAAAGTCAGTGGCACCCGACTAGCAACGGGCTTAGTCAGATTCACAGATAACGCCGGCTTTTCTTGGGTAGCTTGCTTGTCATCACCGCTAGTGCAAGCGGTCAGCAAAAGAAGTGAGGTTAATACGAGCAGATTTACCCGTTGAAATAGCATCATGCCTAAAAACATCATTATTCCTTCCGATGAAATTCAATATAGTTTTTGGTTTTAAGCGCCCATTATATTCAATAGGGGCCAGGCTCATCATAATAAGTCGCCTGAAACCCCAGTAGTGGTGAAAAATGTTTTGCCATTGAGATCAATTATTGAGCCTGGCCCCTTTACAATAGTCTAGAATTGACGCTAATTTTTTCGCATTGTTTAGCGTCAGGGACAATAATTCTTGATGACATGATTACTGAAATGAGCCTCTCAAAAAATCAGGAACAAACCAAGGAACCGCTTTCACAACATACTCCGATGATGCAGCAGTTTCTTCGCATCAAGTCGGATTATCCTGAAACTTTGCTGTTCTATAGGATGGGGGATTTTTATGAGCTGTTTTTATCGGATGCTCAGAAAGCCGCTCAGTTGCTGGATATTACCCTGACCGCCCGCGGTCATTCGGGTGGCGAACCCATTCCAATGTGCGGCATTCCCTACCATGCCGCGGAAAATTATATCGCCCGCCTGATTCGTCAGGGCGAATCGATTGCCATTTGTGAACAAATTGGTGATCCCGCCAAAAGCAAGGGTCCGGTTGAGCGCAAAGTGGTGCGTGTTCGATTTAAAAGGCTTTGGCTGCCAAGCCTTATCCCTGGCCATTTGTGCTGCTGGCAGTTTATTGCAATATCTCAAAGATACCCAACAAAGTAGCCTGCCGCATCTGCATGGCATTAAAGTTGAACAAAACTCAGACTGCATCGAACTGGATGCCGCCAGTCGCCGGAATTTAGAACTGGATTTTCATCCCAGCGGTCAATTGCAATACACCTTACTGGGTGTTCTGGACAAAACAATCACGGCTATGGGCAGTCGCTGCTTACGACGCTGGATTCACCGTCCTTTGCGCGACCAGCAACACATAAAAGCCCGTTACGACAGTATCGCCAGTTTGCTCAATGACAGGCTGTATCAAAACTTGCAGCAATCCCTGCGTGGCGTTGGTGATATAGAACGGATTAGTTCGCGGATCGCTTTAAAATCAGCCCGACCCCGAGATCTATTGGTTTTGCGACAAACCTTGGCGGTGTTGCCGGACTTGCAAGTGCTGTTATTCACTATCGATAGCTGTCATCACATCAGCGAACTCACCAGACAAATTGCACCGCAACCGCAACTATTGACATTATTACAAGCTGCGATTGTTGATAACCCTCCGGTCTTAGTCCGAGACGGCGGTGTAATTGCCCCCGGTTATGATGCCGAATTAGACGAATTGCGCCTCCTCAGTCAGAACGCTGACCAGTTTCTAATCGATATGGAAATTCGTGAACGCCAGGAAACCGGGATTAGTACCTTAAAAGTCAATTACAACCGTGTGCACGGGTATTACATTGAAATCAGTCATACCCATGCAGACAAAGTGCCACTGCATTACACACGCAAGCAAACTCTCAAAGGTGCTGAACGCTACATCACTGAAGAACTGAAGAATTTTGAAGATAAAGTACTCAGTGCCCGCGATAAGTCACTGAGTTACGAAAAATCCTTATACGAAGACTTGTTAGAGCAGCTTCTGGCGCAACTGACCACCATCCAAAATTGCGCTGCTGCACTGACAGAACTGGACGTATTAATTAATTTTGCCGAACGGGCTGAAACGCTGGACTTGGTTCAACCCTTACTCAGCCATGAACCCGGTATAAGGTTACGTGCCTGCCAAGCGTTTTAGCTGCGGCCCTATTGACAAAATCTTTACCCGAATTGGTGCTTCAGATGATTTAGCCAGTGGTCGCTCGACTTTTATGGTGGAAATGTCGGAAACTGCCAATATTCTGCATAACGCCACCCGCAACAGCCTGATTTTGATGGACGAGATTGGGCGTGGCACCAGTACTTTTGATGGTTTATCTTTAGCCTGGGCCTGTGCGGATCATCTCAGTCGCCAGACTCAAGCTTATACATTGTTTGCGACTCATTATTTTGAACTGACCAGCCTGGCTGAAGAACACAGCGGGATTGCCAATATTCATCTGGATGCGATTGAGCATGGCGATTCCATCGTATTTTTACACGCTGTTAAGCCGGGACCGGCCAGCCAAAGTTATGGTTTACAGGTAGCCGCACTCGCTGGAGTTCCACGCTCAGTTATTGAGAATGCACGTCGCAAATTACATAAATTGGAAAATCAAGCCGTTCGCGAACCTCTGCAAGCGGTTGAAATTAATCAATTTGATATATTCGCATCCCCAGAACCCCATCCAGCTTTAAGTCTTTTGGAATCGATTCAACCTGATGACTTAAGTCCCAAACAAGCCCTGGAATTTCTCTATCAGCTTAAAAACTCAATGGATTTGAATTAGTCTTACTCCTAAATTTGATGCTGGTGATTTTAAAACAAATTCAGTACTGATGCGGTCTGCACGCGATATGCTTGTTTCGAATGGCAAGCGACCAGTATAATGACCAGCATTCTTTAACCAAGGCTAATCAGTTAAGCGGCTAGCCTGTGAATCCGATTCGGTGACGATGAATACAACTCAATACCGTCCTTGCGACTTGGTAATTTACGGTGCAATGGGTGATCTATCCAAACGTAAATTAATAATCTCTCTCTACCGTCTTGATAAACACAATCTCCTAGAACAAGATACCCGCATCATTGGTGTCGATCGTGTGGAACAAAACAGCGATGATTTCGTTAAGATTGCCTATCAAAGCCTGCAATCATTCCTCAACAACACCATAGACGAAGCCATCTGGGAACGATTTTCCAAACGCTTGTCCTATCTCAAAATTGATTTAACCGACCCTAGCCAATATCAGCAGCTTAATCAAGTCGTTGATAGCGAAAAACGGGTTATGGTGAACTACTTTGCGGTAGCCCCTTTCCTGTTTAAAAGCATTTGCCAGGGTCTGGATGCGTGTGGCGTTTTAACCCCCGAATCGCGCATGGTCATGGAAAAACCCATTGGCCACGATCTCAAGTCTTCACAAGAAATCAATGATGTCGTCGCCGATGTTTTTGCTGAAGAACAGGTTTACCGCATTGACCACTACCTTGGCAAAGAAACGGTATTGAATTTATTGGCCCTGCGTTTTGGCAACTCAATTTTATATACCAACTGGAATCATAATTCGATCGATCATATTCAGATCACCGTCGGTGAAGATATTGGTATTGAAGGTCGTTGGGAATACTTCGACAAAACCGGCCAGTTGCGCGATATGTTGCAAAATCATTTGCTGCAGATCCTGACTTTCATCGCCATGGAACCACCGACTAATTTGTCTGCGGAAAGCATCCATGCTGAAAAAATCAAGATCCTAAAAGCCCTGCGTCCAATTACGCCTCGCAATGTCGATGAAAAGACTGTTCGTGGCCAGTACACCAGTGGCCATATCAAAGGACAATCCGTTCCCGGCTATCTCGAAGAAGAAGGTGCCAATACCCAAAGCACCACCGAAACTTTTGTCGCCGTGCGCGTAGATATTGATAACTGGCGTTGGGCCGGCGTGCCTATCTACATGCGGACCGGTAAACGCATGCCCAACAAACGTACGGAAATTGTGGTGAACTTTAAACCTCTACCCCACAATATTTTCAGAGACAGTTTCAATGAACTACCGGCCAATAAACTGGTTATTCATCTTCAGCCCAATGAAGGGGTTGACATCATGATGCTCAATAAAGTGCCAGGCATTGATGGCAACATTAAACTTCAACAAACCAAACTGGATTTAAGTTTCTCGGAAACCTTCAAAAACAATCGGATTTTTGGTGGTTATGAAAAACTGATTCTTGAAGCTTTGCGCGGCAACACAACACTTTTCCTGTCGCGGGAAGAAATCGAGCAGGCCTGGATCTGGGTCGATTCTATTCAGTCGGCATGGGCAAACAACCACACACCGC
>RFQK01000007.1 GCA_009925045.1 Methylococcaceae bacterium | reverse complement strand
TCACCCAGCTCTGAAGATTCCTGGCTGGCGCTACTCATTAGTTGCAGCGATAGCATCACGAAGCCAAGCAGCAGCAATATTGATGCGCTAAAGGGGATTTTTATTTTTGAATAGGCCATATGAACCAAGGGCTAGATAAATTCCACTCGCGGTGAATATAGGTAAATGGTCTTAAGGGGACTGGTAATAATTCCCGGTTGAAGCGGCTTCTGACTGCCAGCAAATAACGCTGATGAGTCTCAATAAGCGCGGGGTCAATCATCGCCTGATGCCGCGGAAACGACATAAAATTGAGTGCGGCGCTCAAGGTCAGAAACATCTCCGGAAGCTGATCACTGGTTTTAACCTCGTATTGCTTCAACAAGGCATGGTATTGAAGGGTCTGTCGAAGTTGTTGTTTGTAAATCTGGTGAGTCCACAAAAAGCCTGGTCGGCGAATTTCAAAACGAATATCCCAGGCTAATGGCACCCCTTTTTCCAAGGCTTCTCTGGCGACGGGGCTCAGTTGATAATCGATTTCCGTCTCAATCTGATATCCGGAATTGATTTCAACAAGGCCAGCATGGTGGATAGTGACACCGTATTCCTCGGCTGATACCCAGTTGGGCATCAGTAACAGATAAATTAGCAGGCCTAATTTAGCCAGCCTTACGCAATTTAGCATAATAAAAGCCATCCATTTGCTGCTGTCCTGTCAAAATCTGTCGCCCGTGTGGTCGTTGTTCGCCCCAGTCTGCCTCAATAGTCACTTCCTCGGCATCAGGATGACGCGCTAAAAAACTGGCAATTTGCTGTTCGTTTTCTTCCTTAAGGATGGAACAGGTGGCGTAAAGTAAAACGCCGCCGATGGCTAACATACTCCAGGCAGCATCCAAAATTTGGCTTTGCAGGGTTTGCAGGGCTTGAATGTCATCGGCTCGGCGCAATAATTTAATGTCAGGATGTCGACGTATCACGCCCAGAGCAGAGCAGGGTGCATCTAAGAGGATACGTTCAAACTTTAAGGAAGATCCCCACGCTTGGATTTGAGTGGCATCGGCAACTAAAGTTTCTGCTTTTAGATGTAAGCGGTGCAGGTTTTCCTGTACACGTTGTAAGCGTTTATCATCAATATCGACAGCCAAGAGAACCTGTAATTGTGTCTGGCTTTCTAAGATGGCCGCTGTTTTGCCGCCAGGTGCCGCGCATAAATCTAGGACACGATCCGAGGGTTGGCAATCCAAGAGGTCAGCCGCTAACTGAGCCGCTTCGTCCTGCACGGAAACCCAGCCATCCCTGAAACCAGGAAGTTCATCCACATTGACGGCCTGATTTAAGCTAATGCCAAAAGGGCTGAACTGACATTCTTGGTGTGTAAAACCTAAAGACAGTAATTGTTGGCTATAGGCTTCCCGACTGGCTTGCAAACGGTTGACACGGAGTGTCATCGGGGCGGCCAGGTTATTGGCTGCGAGTAAGTGGCTTGCTTGTTCAGGCCATTGTTGCTGAATGCGTTTTCTTATCCACTCAGGATGGTTAAGGTGTTGTTGCGTCGTCTTTTCACTCAAGCTAGCCATCGACTCACTATCACGTTGATATTGACGCAGGACGGCGTTGACTAGGGCTTTCGCCCAAGGCTTATGTTTGGTCGCAGCAACGGTTTCCGCTACCGCGGCATGGGGTTTGATGCGCATGTATTGCAGCTGGTAGATGCCGGCCAAAATCAGGCATTCGATATCACCCTCTTTGCTTTTAAGAGGTTTGCTGACGAGTTGTGCAAGCTGATCATTCAGTTCGAAATAATGACGAATCACGCCATAAACGATTGCCTGGACCAGTGCTTTATCCTTAGGGTTAGCCAGTCCTGCAACATGATGATCCAAGGCAGAGGTTAGTGATTGGCCATTATGAATGACGGCGGTTAGTGTTTGTGCAGCGAGTCTGCGTAAGTTCATAAGCCTAGGGATTCGCCGGCGCATTGATGCGCGTTAAGAAAGTCTGCTGCGTGGATTCGTTTGCCGCCGGGGAGTTGGACCTCAAGCAGGCGAAGACTGCCTTGGCCGGTACCCACTTCAATTTGATGATCATTGATCTCAATCCGCCCCGGTTTGCTGTCTGGGTTGCTTGAACAAAGTTCAGCGCCCCAGATTTTTAAGGTTTGGCCCTTGAAAGTGGTTTGGGCAACGGGCCATGGGTTCAAACCGCGAATCTGCCGATCGAGCTCGATGGCTGGTTTTTGCCAGTTGATCAGGGATTCATGTTTTTCCAGTTTGTGTGCATAAGTCACCAGGCTTTCATCCTGAACTTCGCCTTCAGTATCACCTTCAGCATAGCGATTTACAACCTGAATCAGGCCTTGTGCACCAAGCTCAGCCAAAAGATCATGAAGTTCGCTGGAAGTGCTGTGATTGCCGATTGGGCATTCAATTTTATACAGCATATCCCCGGCATCGAGCTTGCGAGCGACTTTCATGATGGTGATGCCGGTTTTCTCGTCACCCGCCATGATCGCGCGATGAATAGGTGCAGCCCCTCGCCAGCGAGGCAGTAATGATCCATGCACATTGATGCAGCCTAAACGAGGCGTGTCGAGGACAGCCTGAGGCAGAATCAGCCCATAGGCAACAACGACCATCAGGTCGGCATTCAGGCTGGCGAGAGTGTCCAAGGCTCCCGCTTCTTTGAAATTTTCCGGCTGATAAACCGCTATACCTGATTGTTGAGCCAGTTGTTTGACCGGACTGGCGGTCAGTTTCTGTCCACGGCCTGCGGGTCTATCAGGTTGGGTATACACCCCGCAAACAGTGTGTTCGCTGTCAATCAAGGCTTGTAAAGAAGCGACAGCAAAAATCGGGGTGCCAGCAAAAATAATACGCATTAAGTGTCCTGACGTCCCTGAGATTTATGGATTTTTTCCAGTTTATTTTTGATACGCGTGCGTTTAAAAGCGGAAATATAGTCGACAAATAAATGTCCATCTAAATGATCCATTTCGTGTTGAATACAAACGGCAAGAAGATCGCGTGCTTCTAATTCAAAGCGTTCACCGTTGCGATTCAGTGCGCTGATTTTGATATGTTCAGCACGCGACACTTTTTCAAAAAAACCCGGCACCGACAAACAGCCTTCCTCTGCTTCGCTGACACCGTTTTTCTCGATGATCTGTGGGTTGATCAGGCAGATAGCTTGGTTTTTTTCATCGCTGATGTCCATCACGATAACGCGTTTATGCACGTTGACTTGGGTGGCCGCAAGACCAACACCACGCGCTTCGTACATGGTTTCCAGCATGTCATCGACTAAGCGCTGAATTTCACTGTCCACAAGTTCGACCGGTTTGGCAATGGTTCTTAAGCGCTTGTCGGGGAATTCGAGGATATTCAGAATAGCCACTCATCACTCCATAAGAAAATTAATAGTGAAATTCTATCTGAAATTGGTCTGGCTGACATGATGCGTGCGAGTTTTGAAACCCAAAAGGGCCGTTTTCCGGCCCTGAGTGTTCAGAATAGGCGGAATTAAGGGTTAACCGTATAGGTTTGGCTGTAATGACCTACATTTTTACAAACGTCTCGGCTAACCGGTGATTCGCAGGATAGGTCGCTAAATTCAGCTTTCAATTCACCTGGACGGTCCGGTACGAAATAAAAACGGAAATTAGGGTCGGCGCTAATCGCGATATCGATTTTGGCTTTAAGCACCGGTTTGTCGTTAAAACTGACTTTAAGTTGATCAATAAAATGCGATTTGCGTACAAAACGGGTGATTTGATCCATTTGCATACCAGTCAGGTTAGGATGGCTGATCATGAGTTGAGCCAAAGAAGCCTGACCGGCAGTCACACCTTCATCCAAACGGAATTTAACTTTCCCCAAGCGACTCATGGCTTCGTCTAAGTTGGCCCCTATCGGAGCCGAACATCCGCCGCTGGCTTTGACAAATTTCTTGCTCATACTGAATTTGCCGTCATTGGTTTCGGCAATCGCACGGATATTACTATAGGTGTTGACTCTAACCCGCATGGCTAAATCAGCTTTGCCGCTTTCGGGAAAAAACTCAAATTCACCGACAAATGGGAATGGGTTTTTGTCGACAAACAGCCAGATCTTTTTGATGTAATGCTCTTTGCTTTGAGCCAATTTGCTCGTGACTTTAATCGGTACGATCGCCGGATCTTCGGCACGATAGGGCACTTCCAGATCAATCGTGTCATTCGATTCTTCTATGCTTTTGCCATTAAAGAACTGGGTTTTTAGAGTGCTGTTCCAAGTGATGTCATCACCTTCAGCAAAGACATTACTACTCAGACTAAGCAAGACGCTGAGAATGAAGCTAAACGTTTTCATGTGTGAACTCCTCTGTTGTTTTAATCTTCCCATTCCAGTTCAGCAAAAGCGATGGTGATATTTTTGCGATGGAATTGTTCAGCCAATTGCCATTGGTTGGGGTTATTGATACCGATGCTACTAACCGCTTGCTCAAGAGTTTTGCCGTTTTTAATGTAACTGCGAATATCCTGAGCTAATTGGCTTAAATACTGTTTTTCGGCTTGCATACCTAAAGGCCAATGGCTGACAGGTTTACCGTGACCAGGTATGACCAGTCGATACTGTTGTTTTTCTAATTTGTCTAGCTCAGTTAACCAGCCTTTGAGACTGCCATCGATGACGGGAATATGCTCAAGAAACAAGAGATCGGCTAACCAAAGCGTTTGCGTCGTCTGATCAAAGACACTTAAGTCATTATCAGTATGCGCTGCGGGATGAGCGGTTAAGCGAATTATCCGGTTACCTAGATCCAGATTCAGACTGTCTTTGACCTCAATATCGGGCGGAATAATATGGTCCTGATTCACTTTGATATTCAGGACTTCATCGGCGCGACTCAGATAATGCGGGGCTCGGCTCGCCATGGCACGTGCTAATTTGTGATGCCCTACGAATTTTACCCCTGCGGTCTTAAAAGCCAGATTGCCGTAAATATGGTCGGGATGAACGTGAGTGTTGATAACGTAGCAAATCGGGGTGCTGGTGATTTGCTGAATAGCATGCCGCAACGCCATTCCTTGTTGAGGACTGCCACCGCTATCGATAACCGCTACGCACTGAGCGCCCACAATAAAGCCAATATTGGCAATATCGCCGTGATTGTGTCGATCTGGCCAGTGCTCATTGGATTGGTGCATGTAGACGCCTGGCGCTACTTCACTGAGGTTCAAGGCGGGAACAGCGAGGCAGTTAAAACTCAGCAATAGACCGGAAAGGCAGACAAGCAATTTCATGGGATTTCCTCTAGTGAGCGATGAGCTTCAGATATTCAGACTCCGCTACAATATCGCGGCTGGATTCGATGCGATCCAAATAAACCAGACCTTGTAAATGGTCAAATTCATGTTGAAAAACGCGGGCAGGAAAGTCTTTTAAATCAATTTGTTGTGATTTTCCCTCGCGATCTTGAAAGCGGACTCTGATGGCTTGATAGCGGGGCACAAGTGCGCGAATGCCTGGTACACTGAGACAGCCTTCCCAGCCTTTAATCAGAGTAGGGTCAAGGATTTCAAGTTGGGGATTGCACAGAATGGTAGCAGGCATTTCAGGTGCGTCAGGGTAGCGATTGGTTGGACGAGAGGCCACAATCACAATCTGCATAGCAACACCGATTTGCGGTGCCGCGATACCAACACCATTGCCTGATTCCATTAAGGTTTGCATGCTGCTGAGGCAATCCAGAAATTCTGGGCTATTGAATACGGTCACAGGTGTGGCGATTTGCCTCAGCAAGGGATTTCCGAGTTGGAGTACGGTGTTTTCGGTCATGACTAAGCCAGTATGAAATGCTTTGGGTGGGCAGTATACTGTGGTTTATTAGATTTTACGCATATTTGCCATGGCCCTGAGTCTTGGCTTTACAGATTCAGGCTTTTTTGGGATAGTGCCGCCCGCGACGTCAAGTAATTCAAGGCTTGATCGTGGGCGATAATGTTGTTTGCTTTTGATATGACGAGGAATATAACGATGAAAAAAAATTACAAAGGTTCAATCGCTGTTGCTATCACGGGTTTATTACCATTGGCATCGCAGTTTGCTCAGGCCGAGGTGAATCCTTTTGCGTTGTCTGAACTGAATTCAGCTTACCTGCAAACCGCTGAAGCCAAACCGGCGGATGATGCATCAAAAATGAAAGATGGTGCGTGTGGCGAGGGTAAATGTGGTGCTGCCATGATGAAACCCGCTCCAGCACCTGATAAAAAAGCCATTGAAGGTAAATGCGCCGGTAACAAACCTGCTGCACCGGCCTCAGCTGCTGACAAAAAATAGTGAGCATTTTTGCCGAGGTTGCTATCAGCCTCGGCATCTTGTTGATTAGACCGCGAAACTTTCCCCGCATCCACACATGCCTTTGACATTCGGATTGTTAAATTTGAATGCCTGATTAAAACCTTCTTTAACGAAATCCAGTTGTATGCCATTCAATTTGTCGAGATCGGCTTGTTTGACTATGATTTTGACGTCGAATTGTTCAAATACATCATCATCCGCTTCTAGTTGGTCAGCATAATCCAAGACGTAGGCATAGCCTGAACAACCGGAAGCTTTAACCCCTAAACGTAGACCAATAGCGTGGGTTTGTTTTTGCAGTTGTTTCTGGATTTGTTGGGCTGCGCTTTCTGTAATAGTAATACTCATGTTAACCTCGGTTGGGATAGCCAGTAATTGTTTTGAGTGCGGCAATCAATTGGTCAATGTGCTGTTCCGTATTGTGTTTGCCCAGACTAACACGAATGGCAGATTGGGCGAGTGTCGGCTCGATTCCCATGGCACTCAATACAGGACTCACGACTCTGCTGCTAGCCTTGCAAGCCGAGCCACTCGATACCGCAATACCCATTTGATCAAGTTGCATGAGGAGCATTTCACCTTGCTGATTTTCGATTGCAAATTGTAGAGTGTTAGCCAGTCTATCCGCATGGGCGGAAAAAATATGGAGGTTGTCAAATTGAGCGAGTTGTTGCTGCAAAGAATCACGCAAACAAGCGACATGTGACTGAACATCGCGCAGGGACTGTTTAGCTATTTCAGCCGCTTTACCAAAGCCAACAATGGCCGCGACATTCTCGGTTCCGGCGCGCAGAGACTGTTCTTGGTTGCCTCCGTTTTGTAGGGATTTAATGACGGAGCGATCTTTAACGACCAGTGCGCCACACCCCTTAGGCCCGTATATTTTATGACTGGACAGGCTGGCCATGTCCAGATTCAGTTTGCGAAAGGAAAAATCCAGTTTGCCTAAAGCCTGAACGGCATCGGTGTGTAACTGAATATTTCGGGCTTGGCATTCAAGGGATAACTGGGCGATATCCTGAATAACGCCAGTCTCATTGTTAGCCATCATCACCGAGAGCCAGGCGCCTGAAGGTATCGTTTGCCACTGCTCAGTGTCAGTACGAAGCCTGCCTTGAGTGTCTACTTCCAGCTTACAGGCTGGGTGAGTTCGTTCGCTGCAGTTGTCGGTGACAGAGGGATGTTCGATGGCCGAGATATAGAGCGGTTTATGCTGCAGGCTTTTAATGGCGAGAGCATTAGCCTCGGTGCCGCCACTGGTGAAAATAATGTCTTGAGCGCTGGCGTCGATTAGGTCGGCTACTTGTTCGCGAGCGGTATCTATGGCACTGCGGCTGATGCGACCTAAGCGATAAAGACTGGATGGGTTGCCGTAAATCTGATTCAGATACGGCAACATGGCCTCTAAAACATTTTCGTCAAGCGGCGTGGTGGCGTTGTGATCCAGATAAATCATGCCCTAGGCGGATTTGCGTTCCTTCAGTGCCAGTGTGTCGATCACGCGTTCGGAATGCTGGCCTTGACGATGAGCAACCTCGCTGACCAAATCGCGTTCTAAAAGCTGACCCAGGCTGATTTGTTTTAAGTAGCTGCGAATCTGATCACTGAGGCCCATCCACAAATCATGGGTGAGACAAGGTTGGTCGTTATGGCAATTCGATTTGCCACCACATTTAGTCGAATCCACAGGCTCGTCAACAGCTTCGATGATTTCAGCGATATTAATCTGGTGAGCTTCCCGGCTTAAGGTGTAGCCGCCACCCGGGCCTCTGACACCTTTGACCATTCCGGCTTTACGCAAACGCGCAAACAACTGCTCAAGATAAGACAAGGAAATGGTTTGGCGATTGGCGATGTCGGTTAATGTGACCGGTTTGGTCTGGCTGTGGAATGCCAGATCAAGCATGGCTGTCACAGCATAACGTCCTTTCGTAGTCAGTCGCATTGTAGGTCTCCCATAAAACCCAGTAATTTAGTGCGACTATAAATAAACCCAGTAAAATGGTCAAGTATTTTGCGAGCGAATACGCTTAAGGTTTTTGATTATGATTTTGGGCGAACCGAAAAATGCCACGCAGAATATCGACTTCTTTGGTATCTAACTGACTACGATTAAATAATCTACGCAGGCGACGCATGATGGACTTGGATCGCTCAGGGTGCAGAAAACCGATATCGGCCATAGTTTCCAGCAAATGCTGATAAAAACTTTCCATCTGTTCCGAACTGGCAAGAGCTTCCTCACCGATGTCACCAATCGAACTGCTAGGTTGCTGATTACTGGCGATAAATAATTCGTAGCAAATCACCTGTGCTGCAGCGGCTAGATTGAGAGAGCTGTATTCTTGATTACATGGGATACGCAGTAGGTAATGACATAAGTCGAGTTCGTGATTTTTTAAGCCAGAATTCTCTCGACCTAGCACCAAGCCAACGGTTTCATGAGCGTGAACAGGTTTGACGAAGTTTTCTGCGCATTCTCTGGCCGTCATGGACGGCCAGCTGATGGTTCTGTCGCGGGCGCTTGCACCGAAAACGATCTGGCAATCAGCAATCGCTTCCTGTAGCGAAGAATACACTTGGGCAGAACGCAACACATCATCAGCACCCGATGCTCGGGCAGTGGCATCCGCGTGGGGAAATAACTTGGGATTAACCAGACGCAATTGGTCCATACCCATATTTTTCATGGCTCGCGCCACCGCACCAATATTGCCGGGATGCGAGGTTTCAACCAATATCAGTTTAAAATTTGCCAGCAATGTAAGTACTCGTACGCTAAAAATCTGACGATTCTAGCAAAACATTTGCTATTCTATGTCGGTATTCCTAGCTCATTATCCAATTCGATTTATGCATCCGATGCTCAATATTGCAGTCCGCGCCGCGCGGAGTGCAGGCGATCTCATTCAGCGATCTTCCTACAATCTCGATAAGTTGACTGTCGATCATAAGAGTCGTAATGATTATGTATCCGAAGTTGATCGTTTGGCCGAGCAGGAAATTATCAAAATTCTTCGTACAGCTTTCCCTGATCATGCCATTTTGGCTGAGGAAAGCGGTTCACATGCCGGTAATGACTACGTTTGGGTGGTAGATCCTCTGGATGGAACGACTAATTTCCTCCATGGCTTTTCTCATTATGCGGTCTCTATTGCCTTAAAGCACAAAAACAAATTAGAGCTCGGGGTGATTTATGATCCTGCGCGTGATGAGTTGTTTACGGCGGAGCGAGGTGGTGGAGCGATGTTGAACAATCGTAAAATCCGTGTAGGCAAACAGGCGAGTATGCGTGGTGCTTTGATTGGAACAGGTTTTCCTTTTAAAAATCAACAATATCTCGATGTTTACCTGAATATGTTTCGTGATGTAGTGACAGCTGATACAGCCGGTATCCGTCGTGCCGGTGCGGCTGCCTTAGATCTGGCCTATGTAGCCTGCGGCAGACTCGATGCGTATTGGGAAATTGGCGTCAACGAATGGGATATTGCTGCGGGTGTTCTGCTGGTGCAGGAAGCCGGTGGTGTTGCTACTGATTTTGCTTTCAATGATAAATACCTTCAGAGCGGCAATGTCATTGTTGGCAACCTAAAAATGCATCAGCTGATGTATCACACCCTAGAGCCACATATTACAGAAAATTTGAAATAATCTGGGCTGTTGACTGACTGTCATCAATAGTTCTTTTCTTTTATACTGGACAGTAATTAAGTTTTAAGAGGCGAGTATGGAAAAACCCTTTATTTTGCACATGCTGACCACAGCAAAAAACCTGAGCCCATTTGATGTCAATATGGCGATGGATGCTGGTTGGATTTCGGCAGTCCCCTATATCAATGTTGAACCAAGCGAAGTGAGAGGGTTGGTGCAAGATGCTATTTTTTCCAGAAGTCTTAAAGGTTTAAAACGCACAGGTATCTTTATCGGTGGTCGTGAAACCAAGCAAGCGATGGATATGTTGAAAATCGCTAAAAATGCCATGGTACCCCCTTTTGAAGTGTCTGTTTTTGCCGATCCTAGTGGTGCGTTCACGACCGCTGCCGGTATGGTGGCAGCCGTTGAAAAAGAGCTGGCGGATAAATTTTCAACGACTTTTGCCGGTAAAAATGTTTTGGCTTTGGGCGGAACAGGTCCGGTTGGTCAAGCGGCTGCAGTGATTGCAGCGCAAGCAGGTGCCAATGTTCGCATTATTGGCAGACAGCTTGATCGTGCTGAGCGTACTGCTGAACTTTGCAGCCAGGAGTTCGGTGATGGCAAAATCACTGTGACTGCAGGCGCTGATTCAGATAAAGCAGAATTCATTGAAACCGCTGATGTGGTCTTTGCTACGGGTGCGGCGGGTATCGAGTTGTTGAGTGCAGAATTGATCGCAAGAGCACCGCAGTTAAAAGTGGCTGCTGATGTGAACGCTGTTCCACCAGCAGGTATTGCCGGAGTGGATGCATTCGATAGCGGTAAGGCGATTGCGGGTTCTATCAGCGGTGCGGTCGGTATTGGTGCGCTCGCGATTGGCAACATCAAGTATCAAGCCCAAAGTCGTTTATTGAAAAGAATGTTAGAAACCGATACTCCATTGTATTTGCATTTTGAACACGCATTCGAAGTGGCACGTGAATTTGTTAAAGAATCTCGTTAATTTGTTTTGTGCGCCAGTCGCTCCGGCAGCGACTGGCAGTACAGGTGTTAAGGCGGCCAAACGCAGTATTCTGCATATGTTTGACCCCACACCTAACAATAGTCCATTTGATGTCAATATGGCATTGGATGCGGGTTTTGACGTGCTAATGCCTTATGCCGGTGTCAAATTAGACAACATCCAACGGCTGACTCAGGATGTGATTTTTTCCAGAGGACCGGCGGGTGTTAAAAAGACGGCTATTTTCATTGGTGGACGTGATATTGGTTTGGCCATTGAAATGTTGGATGCTTGTCAGCCTGCAATGGTTAAACCCTTTGAAGTGTCGGTTTTGGCTGATCCTAGCGGTGCTTTTACCACTGCAGCGGCATTGGTGGCCTGTGTCGAAAAAGCCTTATTCGATAAACATGGTAAAGCGCTCAAAGACTGCAAGGCCCTGGTGTTCGGCGGCACAGGTCCAGTCGGTGTCGCAACCGGTGTGATTGCTTCATTGCAAGGTGCAAAAACAGTTTTAATTGATCATCTTTCTGTGGATTCTGCTGCTGATATTGCTAAACAATATAATCGCCGATTTGGATCAAACTTAGAGGCAGCAGTGGCCAGTAACGACGAAGAAAAGCTGGCACTTTTAGCGGATGCCGATATTGTGTTTTCAACCGCAAAAGCAGGTGTTCGGGTTTTAAATGCTGCTGTTTTGGCAGAAGCAAAGCAGCTTAAAGTGGCCGGAGATGTCAATGCTGTTCCACCTGCCGGCATTGAAGGTATCAACCTCAAAGATTTTGGTGCACCTTTGCTGGCGGCTAGTCAATCCCAGACAGTCGCGGTTGGGCCGCTTGCTGTGGGAAACGTGAAGTATCAATTGCAAAACCAGCTGCTTAAAACCCTTTTGGAATCAGAGCAGCCAGTGTTTTTAGATTTTCGTGAAGCCTTTACTCAGGCTAGGCAATTACTTTAAAAATTTGAAGCGTCTAGATAATTAAATTTATAGGCTAGGCGCGTCAATTGCACATCGTTTTTTACCACTAACTTCTTATACAAGCGATATTTATAGGTATTAGCCGTTTTGTCGCTAATCGATAATATTCGGGAAATTTCTTGAATATTTTTGCCTTGCAATAACATATCCGCAACCTGGGATTCGCGATACGACAGTTTTAGAAAAGGCACTGCTTCGGTTTTTAATAAGCCTTGTAAAGCTACGCTGTGTGCAATCTCCTGACATAAATAATAATCTCCCGAATAAACGGTTTTAACAGCTTTTACCATTTCGACTATCGAGCAGTCCTTGCTGATAATGCCGCTCACGCCCGTTTCTAGCCATTTCTTAGTCATGACTGCATCGATATGATGGGCTAACACCAAGACCTTAGGCGGCGTTGCCCACTTAAAGAGTAGATTAAGAATTTCAGAGCCATGATTTGTGCGAAATTGTGGGTCAATAATAATCACGTCTGGCTGGATAATTTTTATTTCATCCAGGCTAAGGCTTTCACACGATAATTGTTTTTGGACGCAAAACTCACTGTTCTGCTCCAATAAATAGCCTAAGCTGTCTCTAATTAAAGCCTGATTGTCCATTATCGTGATCTTGATCATTGTAATTCTCCAATTGCTACAAAAATGTCCTAGACGTGATTTTAGGAAAAAACCAGGTAGCAGATTGTTAATAATAGTTAATTTTTGGCCGTGAATTCGTGTCGGTTTTTTTGGCGTTAAACGGTAAAATAGCGGCTTTGCAATTAACAATCATCAGGTTTGAACATGCGTACCTCACAGTTCCCACTCAACACAGTCAAAGAAATTCCGGCAGATGCTGAAATTGCCAGTCATCAATTAATGATTCGGGCCGGTTTAATTCGTAAGCTGGCTGCAGGTATATACACCTGGTTGCCTTTGGGGTTGAGGGTATTGCGTAAGGTAGAAAATATTGTTCGTGAAGAAATGGATAAAGCGGGTGGTTTGGAAGTTTTGATGCCAGCTTTGCAGCCTGCTGAGTTATGGCAGGAAACCGGACGCTGGGAAAAATATGGTCCAGAGCTGGCGCGCATGAAAGACAGGCATGACAGGGATTTTTGCCTGGGCCCCACTCATGAAGAAATTATTACTGACTTAGCCCGTAATGAACTGAAAAGCTATAAGCAATTACCGGTGTGTTATTACCAAATTCAGACCAAGTTTCGTGATGAGATTCGTCCACGGTTTGGCATTATGCGTTCACGCGAGTTTTTGATGAAAGATGCGTATTCGTTTCATCTTGATCAAGCCTCATTAAACGCAACTTATCAGGTGATGTATCAGGCTTATAGCCATATCTTTAATCGTTTTGGGCTTAAGTTTCGTGCCGTGATTGCGGACTCTGGTTCAATTGGTGGTGCTGTCTCGCATGAATTCCATGTCTTGGCCGATTCAGGTGAGGACGCTATCGCGTTTTCGACTGAAAGCGAATACGCGGCTAATGTCGAAAAAGCTGAAGCCTTGATGCCGTCTGTTGAACGGGCGGCAGCGGGTGCTGCGATGCAGTGTGTGGAGACACCTAATCAGCATAGCATTGAAGAAGTGTCTCAATTTCTGAGCGTTCCACCGCAGCAATGTCTGAAAACTCTGATCGTTCGTGGCGAAGATGAGACCTTGGTGGCTTTATTACTCCGTGGCGATCACGAATTGAACCCTATTAAAGCCGAAAAAATCGAGGGTGTTAAATCACCTCTGCAATTCGCTTCGGATATCGAAATTCAGGCAGCATGTGCATGTAAACCAGGTTCCATAGGGCCTGTTAATTTGTCAATGAAAGTGGTTGCCGACAGAAGCGTAGTTGCTATGGCTGATTTTGTTTGCGGAGCCAATCAAGACGGCAAACACTTTCAGCATGTGAATTGGGAGCGTGATTTGGCGCTGCCAGAATTAGCCGATCTGCGTATGGTGGTTGAAGGCGATCCAAGCCCCGATGGTCGGGGTACGATTACGATCGCTCGTGGTATCGAGGTGGGTCATATCTTTCAGTTAGGTACCAAATACAGTGAAGCCATGAATGCCGCTATCATTAATGAGGCAGGTAAAAATCAGATCATGATTATGGGTTGCTACGGAATTGGTATTTCCCGAGTCGTTGCTGCGGCTATCGAACAAAGCCACGATGATCGCGGCATCATTTGGCCTAAGGATCTGGCGCCTTTTCAAGTGGCAATTTGTCCAATGAATATGCATAAATCGGATCGCTTGCAAGAAACTGTTGAGAAGATTTATCAGGATTTATCTAAAGCCGGTATCGAAGTCTTGTTGGATGACAGAAAAGTCCGGGCAGGTTTTATGTTTTCTGATATGGAGTTAATTGGCATTCCCCATCGTATCGTGATCGGTGATCGGGGTTTGGATTCCGGTACAGTTGAATACCAAGGTCGTCAGGACCAGGCCAGTCAAGAGCTTGCGATGCAGGATATTGTGAGCTTTATTCAGGCGAAACTGGCTTAAAACGCCGTTAAAGAAAAGGGCGCCCTAGCGCCCTTTAAGAGGCTCTATACTTTAAGAACGCATCAGAGTGAACATGGATTTCACTGCGCCGCATTTTGGGCAGCCCCAATCTTCAGGCACGTCTTCCCAGCGGGTACCGGGAGCAATTCCGTTTCTAGGGTCGCCAACAGCTTCGTCATAAATGTGGCCACAAGTTTTGCATTTGTATTTTCTATATTCAGCCATGTCTTTGCTCCTTGTTGTGTGAATTAAAACCTGAGTATTCTAGCTGATGCTAAAGCGAGTAAAAACCATGAATTTATTGCCGAAAAAGTGCTTGGAGTGTGTTTTCAAAATTTTCTGCTAAGCTTTAAAAGTACCATTGATAAAAACCAAGGAACCAATATGACAGCCAAAAGAGTAATTTCAGGTTTTACACTTATCGAATTAATGATTGTTGTTGCCATTATTGGTGTATTGGCAGCTATCGCAATTCCTGCCTATCAGGATTATATGGGCAAAGCTCAGGCATCCGAGGGCTTGTCCTTACTGGATGGTTACAAAACTCCGGTCTCACTGGCGATTGGCGAGGCGGGTTTAGCGAATGGCTGCAAATCCACCAATAGTCAGTTAGCAAGTGCGGTAAGTACTGGCAAATTTGTAGAAAAAGTAGAACTGGAGGCATTGACAGATGCCTGTAAAGTAACGGCCACCTTTAAAGCGGCCAGTGCCAGTTTGGCGATTAATCCCAAAGTAGCGGCTAAAACCATTAGCCTAAGTTTTACCCCCGCCTCCAATAGTTGGGCTTGTGTGACCAATCTGCCAGAAGCGATTAAGCCAGGCGATTGTCAGGTTCAGTCTTAATTGGATTGGCTAGGGTGTTATTGTGGCACCCTAGCCAGCGCCTTGTTTTATCAGTAATTCGTCTATTTCTCGTAGCCGATCAGGTGTACCAATGTCCATCCAAAGCCCATCAAATAACTCGCCGCTGATGCGATTCTGATCAATGGCTTGGTTCAGGATGGGGCGCATTTTTAAGGGCCCTGGTTTAATCCCCGCAAAAAGATCCGGATGATAAACGCCAATTCCGCTAAAAGTCAGTTTTTCACTGCCACTGTGACTCAGTAATCCGTTGCTGATGGCAAAGTCGCCTTCAGGATGGTGGGCTGGATTTCTAATCATGACCAAATGCGCAAGATCAATCGATTTTTGATGCAGAGTTTCGAGTGGGTAGTCGCAAATAATATCGGCATTAATCACGAGAAACGGCTCCGGCCCCAAACGATCTAGGGCGAAAGCAATCCCACCGGCTGTTTCTAAAGGGATTTCGCCTTCTTCAGAATACTGAATTTTTGCGCCCCAGCGCTCGCCACTTTGGCAATAGTCTTGAATTAAATGCCCAAGATGAGAAAGATTAATCACAATTTCAGTCAATCCTGCTTTGACTAAATTCTCAATGCAATATTCGATTAAGGGTTTACCTGCTGCGCATAGCAAAGGCTTGGGTTTAGTCAATGTTAAAGGATGCATGCGTTCGCCACGTCCGGCGGCCAGAATCATCGCTTTCATAGGTATTCCTGATAAATGGGCACAATCTGGGTTTTTAGAAAACTGTGAAAATCGATAAATTCCGGATAGCCGGCGCTTACCGCTAATACATAGTTGAGCGTACGGGGAATATCCTGTAGATAGCCGGATTTATGGTCACGTAAATGAAGGCGGGCAAAGATGCCAATCGCTTTTAAATGCCTTTGCATCCCCATCCAGTCGAACCAGCGCTTAAATTGCGGATACGTGACATCCAGTTTGTTGGCATGAGTAAGCATTTGATAATAATCTTGAATCCAGCCTTCAAGGCGTTCATCAGGCCAACTGATATAGCAGTCGCGTAGCAGCGAAACCAGGTCGTAGGTGATGGGTCCAATCACCGCATCCTGAAAATCAATAATCCCTAGGCTTTGATCATTCAAAACCATTAAGTTCCTGGAATGAAAATCTCGATGAACACAGACCTTAGGTTGTTCAAGCGCTGAATGAATCAGATGTTGATAAAGAGTGGCCTTAATGGCTTCCGGAATTTTGGCGCCGAGTAAGCCTTGTACAAACCATTCGCTAAAAATGTCTAATTCTCGATTAAGCAGCGCTTGATCGTAATGATGGGTCTGGCACAAATGAGGTTCAATTCGGGTTTGCAGACACAAAAGTTGTTGCATGGCCTTGGCGTATAAGGCGTCAACGCTTTCGTTATTTAATGACTGCAATAAGCTGGTGTTGCCAAAATCTTCCAAAAGCAAAAAACCTTCGCTGAGATTTTCGGCAACGATGTGAGGTACCTGTAAGCCGTACCCTTCAAAGAATCTGTCCAGCTTTACAAAGGCTGAGACGTTTTCTTTATCAGGTGGTGCATCCATAACAATATGGGGGCCATGGCTATGTTGAATTCTAAAATAGCGTCTAAAGCTGGCGTCGCTTGAAGCGGGGGCAATGCTAAAAATATTGAGTGTTAGGTCATTTCTTAGCCAGTTTTCTAAGGCTAACAGACGTGAGTCGCATGGGTTTGTAGACATTATGTATAAATTGCTTAACAACCTAAGGTAAAATAGTGCGTGAATTTTATTCGATTTCCTGTGCTCAAAGTGGATTTGGCTGTCCTAACTTAAAATGAATTTTCGGTTTACTAAAATTGGTCTAGCAATTTCGCTCATATCCGGAGCTGCCAGCGCTGCAAATAATGCGGTTTGGAACTGCGAGCAGGCGCCAAACGGCGAATGGACCTGTCTCAATCAAACGCCAGCACAAACCCCTGCTGCTGAAACTAACAAGCCACAAGCGGTGTTAACGGAAGCGAAGCCGAAAGCCGAACCAGTCAATACGAAGTCGGTTATCCCGACCCCGCAGCAAACGAACCCGGTAGCAGACACGCAGCCGCTTACTTCTCCAGTTGATTTGGCCAAAGATAAACTGAGTGAGCCTGTGGCTATCAAACGCAGGATCCTTGGAGAAACTGTCAAAATTGGAGTCAAAAAAAGCGGAAAAATAAGACTGTCGGACAAGCTGAACGGAATAGTTTCGATACTGTAGTTAATTCAGACGCCTCTGAGATATTCGAGGGTGATTCCATCAGTTTTATAGGTAATGTCGATTTACACAGGGCCGACCAGCATTTAATGAGTGACAAGGCCAACTACGACAGTACTGCTGAGACCATGGATGCTCAAGGCAATATTATTTACAGTGAAAATCAAATAGCCTTAGCCGGTGAAACCGCCTCGTTTAATTTGGAGAACGATAAAGCCGTTCTCAGAAAAGCCTTATTTATAACACCAGAAGCGCCGCTAAGAGGTGCTTCTGAAGTGATCTACCGCGATAACAAATTCCAGTCCCGTTATCAGGATGCTTCATTTACGAGTTGTGCGCCCGGAAATCAGGATTGGATGATCCATGCTGAGCGTATGAAACTCAATAAAGATACGGGTAAAGGCATCGCTAGAAACGCCTGGCTAGAATTTAAGGGAGTTCCTGCTTTATATATGCCTTACATTTCTTTCCCAATGGATAATCGCAGGGTATCTGGCTTGTTGGCACCTAACTGGGCGCAGACTCAACGAAACGGTGCCGATATTTCGATACCGTATTATTGGAATATGGCGCCAAATTACGATATGACCATTACCCCGCGTTATTTATCTCGACGTGGTTTCATGATAAGGGATAGGTTTCGGTATTTAACCGATCATTCCAATGGGATATTACAAGGCGAATATTTGCCAGGTGATGAATTACTCAATAAAGATCGCTATATGGGCTCCTGGAAAGATAGTAGCCGACTGACTCAACATTTGTCCTCAGATATCAACCTGAACTACGCTTCAGATAAAACCTATTTCAATGATTTGAATAATGCTTTGGGTGTACAGACCAGTAGTTACTTGCCGACGACAGCATTTGTAAATTATGGAAGAACCGGGATAAATGTATCGACTGGCATTCAGCATTATCAAGCCATTGACCGAGCGGTCACCGAAACCGGCTTGCCCTACTCAGTTTTGCCAAGAGTTAATATGAATTTATCTCATGGCTTCGAAAATTTGCCACTCAGATTGGCAATGACTAATCAGTTTAGTTCTTTTAGTCATAATGTTTTGGATAATGGACAAAGGGTCAACGTAATACCTTCAGTCAGTTTGCCGTTTGAGTCCACCGCTGGATTTTTTATCCCGAAATTTAGCCTTAACTACACGCAATATCAATTTGATAACATACACAATCCCTTAAGACCCAATGATGTTACCCGGACTTTGCCAACATTTTCTGTAGATACAGGCTTGGGATTTGAAAAAGAAATACGTTTTAATAGTTCAAGCTACACTCATACTATAGAACCGCGTTTGTTTTACTTAAACGTTCCGTATAAAGATCAAAGTCAAATCCCGGTTTTTGATACTTCACGACTGGACACTAACTTTGGCAGTTTGTTTCAAGATAACCGCTATAGCAGTTATGACAGGATACAAGATGCGAATCAAGTGACCTTGTCACTGAGTTCTCGTTTGATTAGTTCGGCTACAGGTCTTGAGCCAGTTCGACTGAATTTAGGGAATATTCTTTATTTTCAAGACCGAAGAGTGAATATGTACGACGCTTACTATGGGATTAGTGACTGTTCTCAGTTGGGCAATTCACGCTTTTTCTATAATAGTAACTGTTACGCAATATCAAATCCGAATCCACCGCAAACTAGCAAGGTTTCCAATTTTATTGCTGAAGTGGGTGGGCAGTTCACCCAGAACCTTTCCTATAAAACCGGTGTGCAATGGGATCCTCAAAAAAATAGTTTCGCCAGAGGTGAAGCTGGTTTCGCTTACCGAAATTTGGATAACGAAGTTTTGAATGTTGGTTATCGTTATCGTCAAAAGGATCAGTATTTCGCACCGGCAGGTATTTCCCAATCCGATATTTCTTTCCGCTGGCCATTGTTTGGCGAATGGTATGCACTGGGTCGTTGGCAATATGCGATCAATTTTGACCGAACCACAGAAAGTTTCTTAGGACTTGAGAAAGAAAACTGCTGTTGGCGCTTCCGAATGCTGGCGCGTCGTTACATTAACGGCTATGCGGCAAACACCAATTTAGTTGTGCCCACAACGCTGCAGCCAGTTATGTTGCAACCAGAAACCGCCTTTTTTGTACAGGTAGAATTAAAAGGTTTATCGGGATTGGGAAGTTCTGTAGATTCTTTCTTGCAAAGAAACCTGGTAGGGTATCGAAAACCCATTTTTTCCGATGAATAAAACCTTCAATATGTACAAGCAATTAGTTTTGTTGTTTTTAGTGCTCAACATTGTTTCGCCTCTGGTTCAAGCGGAAGTTTTGAATCATATTGTGGCTGTGGTTGAGGATGACGTCATTCTGGATAATGAACTGACTAATGAAGTAGCAAACATTGTCTCCAAACTAAAAGGCAATAATGTTTCTTTGCCGCCTGAGTACGTTCTGCGTCGCCAGGTTTTGGAACGTATGATCGTCGATAAATTGCAAAAGCAACTGGCTGCCAGATCGGGTATTCAGGTGAGTGACGAGATGTTAAGAAACTCCGTGGGAGAAATTGCTTCCCGCAATGGTCTCTCGGTGGATGCGTTTCGTGAGGAAATCGAGCGTCAGGGAATGTCTTATAAGGCTTTTGAAGACAATCTCCGTAATGAAATAGCCACCAATCAACTACGGGGTCGAGAAATTGGTTCCAGAATTAAGGTGACTGACGCCGAAGTCGCGCATTTTATGGAAACACAGGGTGGGAATATTGCCAGTAATTCCAAATATCATTTAGGTCATATTTTAATTGCGGTTTCACAGTCAGCTGCGTCAGCGGCGATACAAAAAGCCAACCAAAAAGCTGAGCAGGTGGTAGCAGATTTGCGTGCGGGCAAGGACTTCAAGCAAATGGCAATCAGTGTTTCTAATGATGATAATGCCTTAAAAGGTGGCGACTTGGGTTGGCGAAGCACTGGGCAAATCCCTAGCCTGTTTGTCGATGTCGTCGGCAAAATGAAACAAGGCGAAATTTCTGATCCTATTCGCAGTCCCAGTGGTTATCACATTATTAAAATATTGGAGATGGAGGATTTAGGTCATCATTTAGTCACTAAAACCAAAGTCAGACATATTTTGGTCAAAACCAATGAGTTGGTTGATGATGATGAAGCCAGAAAACGTTTGCAAGCCTTGCGTGAAAGGATTGTGGACGGTGATGACTTTGCCGCATTGGCACGTGCGCATTCTGATGATAAAGGTTCAGCCATTAACGGCGGTTCTCTGGATTGGGTCACACCGGGTGCCTTAGTGCCACCCTTTGAAGAAGCGATGAATAAGCTTGATATCAATCAACTCAGTCAACCAATACAAACTCAGTTTGGATGGCACTTGATTCAGGTCTTGGGTCGTGAAAATCAAGACAATAGTGATCAATTCAAAAAAGACCGTGTGCGAGATGAAATTCGTAAGCGTAAAATCGAAGAAGAGACCGAACTCTGGTTGAGGCGTTTGCGTGATGAAGCGTATGTGGAAATTGATCAGGATAAGTTTTGATGCAGCTTCCTGAAGCAACGACCCATGAGGTCTTCAAACGCTTAAAAACTGTAATTGCTCAACAAGATTTGAGTATTGAAACGGCGTGGGTCAAGCAGTGGGCAGATGCTTTGCATGTCGATCCTGTTTTATGCGCGGCGGCTTTATGGCATATTCAGCAAAATAAAACCCCAGCAAAACCGCAGCTAGCCAGTCAAAATTTAAACTCTCGTAAATCGACACCAAACCGTTTGGTTAGGTACCGACTGGATGTAGGGAGTCAGCATCAGGTTACCCGTGAACAAATTCAGTTGTTATTAGTTCAGGAGTCTGGGGTAGAGCAGAAGCGCATTGGCCGAATCGATCTGCGTGACCACCATTGCTACCAGGTCCCG
>RFQK01000060.1 GCA_009925045.1 Methylococcaceae bacterium | reverse complement strand
CTTTCGGTGACTTGTTTCAAAGTCGAGGCAGGGTCGAGAACGTTAAAGGCGTAGTCTTTAGCATCTTTGACTTGATACTGAACGGCCAGTCGCACATCGACAATGTTTTCATCTTTAGTCAGCATCATGGCTTCTTTAGGAACCGATCCCATCGCTTGGCCACCGCCGGAACGATAACCCACTTCGATAAAGCGTTGTTGCTCAACATTGATGATCTGCACTTGTTCAACGGGGGCAGGGATATGCCAGTTCAGGCCGGGTTGGGCAGTATTTGCATAAGCGCCCAGACGGGTCACTACGCCCCGAGTACCTTCATCGATGATATAAAAGCCACTTAAGCTCCATAAAACAGCGCCTCCAACCAGCAGAATGCCGAAACCTTTACCTTGGGTAGGTAATGGGTTTTTACGCGGTTCACCCCCAGAGGGACCACCGAATAAACCGGAAAGCTTTTCCTGTAGAGAACGAAAGACGTCGTCTAGGTCGGGTGGGCCGTTTTCGTTATTACGACCACTCCAAGGGTCTTTCTTGTCTCCACCGGGCTCATTCCAAGACATACAGGCATACTCCAAAGGCTGTTGGTGTTCGGTTAATAAGGCAATATTCTACCGTAAATTAGGGCTGACTGAAGAAATACTCGGCGCTTTTAGCAATGTTTTAAGCGGCTTCAGTCTCGATATTTTTGATGAGTCCGAGATTTTTTTGATCGATTTCAAATACAAGGTGGGTGTTGCCATCAGCATCAAATTCTTCAGAAATGATATGCACGTAATTGAATAACTTGGCTTTAATTCCAAGTTGACTCGGTTGCAAAAGACATTGTCTGCGGACCTTGCTTTCAGCAAACAACTCCGCCAGGGCCTGATGTAATAAATCACAGCCTAATTGCTGTTGAGCAGATAACCAGACTGCTATGGGTTTGCCATCGTCACCGTAATCTATATGAGGTTCAACGTGCTCTAATAAATCGATTTTGTTATAGACCCGTAATTGCGGAACTTTATCGGCTTCAATATCTTTAAGAACCTGATTAACCTGAAAAATAGTGTCATCACGGTCGTTAGCGGCAGCATCAATCACATGGAGCAAAAGATCAGCTTCACTGGCCTCTTGTAGTGTCGAGCGAAAAGCGGCGACCAGTTCGTGGGGTAAATGGCGAATAAAACCCACCGTATCGGCAAGAATCAGGCTATTGCCATTCTCTAAATTAAGTTGTCTTAAGGTCGGGTCTAAGGTCGCAAACAATTGATTAGCGGCATAAATTTCAGCGCCGGTCAGGGTATTGAAGAGCGTTGATTTGCCAGCATTGGTGTAACCCACCAGAGAAACGGTAGGGACTTCGGCTTTCTTGCGTTTGCTACGACCTTGATGACGTTGCTTTTGGACTTTATCCAGACGTTGTTGGATCTGTTTAATGCGTACTGCTAGTAAGCGACGGTCGGTTTCTAACTGAGTTTCCCCGGGGCCTCTTAAGCCGATACCACCTTTTTGGCGTTCTAAGTGAGTCCAGCCACGAATCAAGCGGGTTGATAAATGTTTGAGCTGGGCCAATTCGACCTGAAGTTTACCTTCAAAAGTTTGAGCGCGTTGCGCGAAAATATCTAATATCAATCCATTGCGATCGACGACGCGGATTGATAAGGCTTTTTCGATATTCCGTTCCTGACTCGGGGATAAAGGATGATTGAAGATGACGATATTGGCTTCGTGTTCAGCAATCGCCTCACGAATCTCATCCAGTTTGCCAAGCCCTACAAAATGTTTGGGATCTGGACGGTGTCGGCTACCTGTCACCACAAACACTGGTTCTGCACCGGCTGATTTAGTCAGTTCTTTGAGTTCGTCAAGATCTTCTTGATCGTACTGCAGGTTCAGGTGAACGAGTATCGCTCGCTCACCCGCGTCAGGGCGTTCAAACAACCGTTAGACCTCAGTTGGCTTCAGTAGTATCCGATTCGCGACTCATCGTGACGTTTTTACCCGGCACAATGGTGGAGATCGCATGTTTGTAAACCATTTGATTGACGGTGTTTTTTAACATGACCACATACTGGTCAAAAGAGTCAACACGGCCTTGCAGTTTAATGCCGTTGACAAGAAAGATGGAGACAGGCGTGTGCTCTTTTCTGAGTGCATTCAAAAAATTATCCTGCAGGTTTTGGGCTTTAGACATCCGATTTCTCCTTTATTATTGTTATTGCCATAGATACATTACCGCCTAAACCCAATGATTTCAACACTTGGCCGAATATCGGTTCAGGCAAGACCAGGTTTTGAGGGCTGGTCTAAGGATTTTCAAGTCAGAAAATCAAGTGTTAAAGGACCAGATCTGTGTCCGTCTGGTCCTGTTAAAACGTCATTAATTAATTTTTTTGTATTTAATTCTATGCGGTGTGTCGGCATCTATACCTAAACGACGATGACGGTCCTCTTCGTAATCAGCATAGTTACCTTCAAACCAGACCACCTCACTATCGCCTTCAAAAGCCAGGATGTGGGTGGCGATACGATCCAGAAACCAGCGATCATGCGAAATAACCACGGCACAACCCGGAAATGCTAATAAAGCCTCTTCCAGCGCACGTAAGGTTTCGACATCCAGATCATTGGTTGGTTCGTCAAGTAACAGTAAGTTACCACCACTTTTAAGCAGTTTGGCTAAATGGACGCGGTTACGTTCACCACCAGACAGTTCTCCAATGCGTTTTTGTTGGTCAGAGCCTTTAAAATTGAAGCGTCCCGCATAAGCACGCGAAGGGGTTTCATATCTGCCAACGGTGATCACGTCCAAGCCATCAGAAATTTCTTCCCAGACGGTTTTATTGTTATCCATGTCATCGCGCAACTGATCGACATAGGACAATTCAACGGTTTGGCCGATGGTGATATCACCCGCATCTGGTTTCTCAAAACCTGCCATCATTCGGAATAGCGTGGTTTTACCCGCCCCATTAGGGCCAATAATGCCGACAATACCACCAGGAGGAAGTTTAAAACTCAGATTGTTAATCAATAAACGCTCACCAAAGCCTTTGCTAATGTTGTTGGCTTCAATGACAACGTCGCCCAAACGAGGTCCAGGTGGAATATAGATTTCCTGGGTTTCGTTCCGTTTTTGCACATCGACTGAGGACAATTCTTCAAAGCGTGCCAGACGGGCTTTACTTTTTGCATGACGGCCTTTGGGATTGGAGCGTACCCATTCTAATTCGGCTTTCATGGCTTTCTGACGAGAAGACTCTTGACGATCTTCAAGTTCCAGACGTTTTTCTTTTTGTTCTAACCAAGATGAGTAATTGCCTTCCCAGGGGATCCCCATGCCACGATCGAGTTCAAGAATCCAACCGGCAACATTGTCGAGGAAGTAACGATCATGGGTAACAGCGACCACGGTGCCAGGATAGTCATGAAGAAAACGTTCCAACCAGGCAACTGATTCCGCGTCCAGATGGTTGGTTGGCTCGTCTAACAACAACATATCCGGTTTTGACAATAGCAAGCGACACAAGGCTACGCGTCGTTTTTCACCACCGGATAATTTGGTGACGTCGGCATCCCAGTCTGGCAGTCTTAAAGCGTCTGCCGCAATTTCCAGGCTACGCTCAAGATTATGGCCGTCACAGGCGTTGATAATATCTTCCAGTTTGGCTTGTTCTGCTGCTAAAGCATCAAAGTCTGCATCTGGATCTGCATAAGCGGCATAGACTGCATCCAGTTTAGCAAGCGCTTCTTTGATACCGGCCACTGCTTCTTCAATATTACCGCGAACAGTTTTGTTTGGATCCAGTTGAGGTTCCTGAGGAAGATAGCCTATGTTGATACCTTTTAAAGGAATGGCTTCCCCTTCAATTTCTTTATCGACACCCGCCATAATACGCAGAAGAGTGGATTTACCAGAACCATTCAGACCTAATACGCCAATTTTGGCGCCGGGAAAAAAGGATAAAGAAATGTCTTTAAGGATATGTTTCTTGGGCGGGACAATTTTGCCTACCCTGTTCATCGAAAAAATATATTGCGCCATGTGTGTATGCAGTGAACAGACAATAAAACCGCTATTATACCTTGGGATAAGGCTTTGATCAGGGTGTTTACTCGATGGATGACTATTTTGTGGTGAAAAGACGTTTAAGCGCTACGCAATATATCGACTGTCATAGTCATCAGCCTGATTTATCGGGTGTATTCAGGATAAGAAGCCTGGATTTTAAGGAGTTTGCCAGTCAAAACGTTTTCCCGGAGTTTTACTCAGTCGGTGTTCACCCTTGGTATATTGATAATCACAGTGAGCAACAACTTCAATCTTTGAACAATAATCCCCAGTTGCTGGCCATTGGTGAATGTGGTTTGGATAAGTCTATTGCCTTACCGTTGGCGGAACAAATTACCGTGTTTGAACAACACATACAATTGGCTGCTGATTGGCATAAGCCCCTGATTATTCATTGTGTTAGGGCTTATAATGAACTAATGGCCATAAAGTTGTCGCATTCCACAGCTAATGCTTGGTTGATTCATGGTTGTAATTGCAGTTTTCAACAGTTGCAACAATTGCTGGCGGCTGGGTTTTATTGTTCGTTCGGTAGCAGTTTGCTGAATCCAAAATCTAAACCCGCACAGTATCTGAAAGATCTGCCGATAGACCGTTGGTTGTTAGAAACAGATGCCCAAGCAGAAATAGGTATTGACCAGATTTATTCCTGTGCGGCTAGAATACTGGGTTGGGAGCTTGATGCATTGCATCAGCAAATGATTAAAAATTTTGAGCGGATATTGATTAATGACTGATCTGGCTTGGTTGTCACGTACTGAATTATTGCTCGGTAAGGCGAAACTCGCGAAGTTGCAAAACTCGCATGTCTTGGTTGTTGGTATGGGGGGTGTAGGATCGTTTGCCGCTGAATTCATCTGTCGTGCCGGCGTCGGGGAAATGACTATAGTCGATGGTGATGTGATTGATCCCAGTAACCGAAACAGGCAGTTGCCTGCTTTATCGACTACCCATGGCCTTTCCAAGGCGACTGTGATGGGAGAGCGCTTACTGGATATTAATCCGGATTTAAAACTGCATATCCGGCATGAATTTATTACGCCAGATACTGCAGCTGAGCTGGTGAGTCAGCATTATGATTATGTCGTCGATGCCATTGACAGTCTTACCCCCAAGATACACATGCTACGCGCAGCAAAGACCCAGAAACTTAACATCATCAGTTCTATGGGAGCTGGAGGGAAATTAGATCCTACTCAGTTAAGAGTGGTGGATATTTCTAAAACCTATAACTGTCCTTTTGCGCAGTTTATTCGTCTGCGCTTGAAGAAAAAAGGCATCAGTAAAGGTCTAAAAGTGGTGTTTTCACCTGAAGTCGTCTCAAAAGAATCCTTGATGTATACCAGTGGAACACTTTATAAGAAATCGGCTTATGGCACTATTTCATATTTGCCAGCGGCATTTGGCGGGGTGTGTGCATCGGTAGTGATTCGTAAATTAACCGCTGACGTAGAAGACGAAGTTGCATGAAACCTAATGCCCCCAACGAATTGAATTTGGTTAATAGCGCTCGTTTGCGTGCTATACGTGATCAGCAAAGCCAAAACACAGTCCAAGCGGCAAAGTCGGTTGCGCGCCAGCCGGAAAACTCGGATTTGTGTATCGCTCAGGCATTAATCGATAGCGCCTTGGATGAACTATTGAGTCAGTTGCCGGAGGGTAAGCAGCGCAGCTTATTTAAAATCCGCTTTGGTGTCGATCCGGCGGAACTTAAGCAGGGCTCTATTCTGGAGGCTTTAAAGTTATTGAAACTGAGTCAGCAATCGCTTACAAATCCACAGGCACTTGCCGAACTCAATTATAATGGCGATCGGATTTAATCCGTTCAACCAACTATCCAGCATGTATTATTTAGAACCGAACCAAGACCACCGTGATCTGAATTTGCGTCAAGACTATGACGCAGATGCCTCCAAGCTTCAAGCCGATACCGCTCAGCACTATGATGATTGCTATCGGGATTATTTGTTTGCTTGGTGTAACACCGATAATCTTGCCTTGCATTATGGCTATTGGGATAGTGCTGCAGCGTATGATCAGCATTTAGCCTTATTGAACAAAAATGCCATTCTCTATCAAAAAGCAGGGATACAGTCGCAGGATAAGGTGTTAGATGCCGGGTGTGGTATCGGCGGTAGTAGTATTTGGATGGCACGAGAGCATGGTAACGAGGTAACTGGTATCACCATCAGTGCCAAACAGGCTCATTATGCGAGGCAACATGCTCAACGTCACAAGGTGGCGGATAAGCTTAATTTTGAAGTGGCTGATTTTTGCGCCACACCTTTTCCAGATGCAAGTTTTGATGTGGTCTGGGCGTTGGAAAGCTCTTGTCATGCGCTAAACAAAGCAGATTTTCTGGCTGAAGCCTGGCGAGTCTTGCGTAAAGGCTTTGTTGTCCGAGCAGGGTTTTGGCAATATTATCTGTCATGATATTACTCAGCAGACTCAAGCTTCTGTTGAACATATGTACAAGGTTGCCAAGCGCTTGCGTCCTGTGCAAAGACTCAGTCAGTGGCTGGGTTTGCGCAGTCAGGCGCAGACGGCTAATTATGAGGTCGGCTTGGCGCAACAGGTGTTGTTTAATGAAAAACTCACTGAGTATTGTATTTTTACGGCTGAAAAAGTGTAGTTATGTATCGCGCCAGCACTCCTTTATTCGTTCTCAGCTTGGCTTTATTCAACCTGGTAGGGTGTGCAACTACACCTGCGGGTAGTCAGCACGATAGTTTTGCGGATTATGCCGAAGCGGTGTTTAAGCATCAGAATCAACTCATTAGTCGCTTAATGCTGTTGGCTGATTCTGATCAGCCGATTGAAGACGAAGAATTTGAAACAAAAGAACAGGCTATGCATGACGCCTGTCAGCTTTTAAACGAATATGCCGAACATGAAATCAGCGGTGATGATATGAGCTGGCGCTTTAAAATGAAAGTCCAGGATAGCATCAAAAATTGCGATGACAGTGTCCTTAAACTGGAGTCTTTAGTCGCTAAGCTGGTTAAAGATCACCCGTTTTAGTTTTCAAATACATCCACCCCTTTGGGCGGGGTAAAGCTAAACAAGTTGGGGTTTAGGCTGGGATTTACTTGAATATTTGAGAAATAAATCCGAGTCAGTTGGCCGAAATTATCACTCAGCTCCATGCCGCCTAACTGGCCGTTTTGTAATCCGATCAAAATATATTTGAAGCCGGCCTCTTCATTTTTGGGGGATAAACGAACCCAACTCATACCTTCAGTTTCACCTTGTTCTTCCAATCGGAATTTGGCTTCTACATCCACTTGTCCAGTTAAAAGCAGAGCAGGCGTCGATCCTAAACTGTCATCCAATTGTTTACTGGTGACTTGTTCTAAGTCAGCATCATAAATCCAGACTTTTCCGCCATTGGAAACAATTTCCTGGGCGAATGGTTTTAGATAATTCCAGCGAAATTTGCCTGGACGACTCAAATAAAATTTACCCGTACTGTTTTGAGTAGCCTGACCGTGTTTATTGATAGTGACTTGTTTGAAGTCGGCTGCCAAAGAACTGCTGGCATGGAGAAAATTTTTGAGTTGTTGAACGGGTGTTTCTGCCTGAGCCAGGCTAGAGAAACAAACCAAGAGCAAGATGAATAGGCGTTGTAACATGCAAGGTTCCAGAATCAGTAGGGAGTGGCGAGGCATTCAGTAAATTCAGTGGGGCCCGAGCCTTCAGTAAAGGGCATGAGTTGGCCGCTGGGACAGTTTTCTGTGGTTAACAGTCCGCTGTGATGATCAATCCATTTCATTTCTATGCTGTCTGGGGCAATCAGATGCACGGGTTGATGGCTGATTTGTCGCATCAATTCATTCCAGATTTGTAATGCCCCAGTTGCACCGGTTAGCCCCGTCGGGTTGTTATCGTCGCGACCTATCCAGACCACACTCAGGAAATCTCCGCTGTAGCCAGCAAACCAGCTATCACGCAGTCCGTTGGTGGTGCCTGTTTTACCGGCAAGTGCCATTTCCGCCGGCATTACATTGTAAGCCGATTTGCCGGTACCGGAACGCATCACTTCCTGAGTG
>RFQK01000059.1 GCA_009925045.1 Methylococcaceae bacterium | reverse complement strand
GGGCGCCTGGGTGACCAGAATTGGCTTTTTGGACAGCGTCCATACTGAGGGCGCGGATGGCGTTCGCAAGATCTCTACGCGAAGGCATGTTGTTCTCCTGAGGGAATTAAAATCTAGAATAAAGGGGGGTAAACAAACAAAAGGACGAGTGGCATAACCACTCGTCCTTTGTGTGCTGCGCTAACTCAAAAGAGCAAGGCAGGATTAAGCAGCAGCTTCAACCAGTTCGCGGATTTCGCGAGCAGCAGCAGCAGGGCTTGCAGCGCCGTAGATAGCAGCGCCAACAACGATAATGTTTGCACCGGCTTCAACAACTTGTTGAACAGTTGCTTGTTTGATACCGCCAGCAACAGAAATTCTGACGTTTAAGCCTAAGCCAGCGATCGCTTGCAAGTCAGCAAATGGAGTTTGGCCAGCAGCTTGTGCGTCCAGACCAGTGTGAATGCCAACGATTTGAGCGCCTAATTTTACAGATTCTCTGGCAACGTAAGCTTTGTCATCAACGTTGATCAGGTCGATTTGGACTTCAGCGCTATGTTTTTTAGCAGCTTTAATAACGCCGCCAATAGTTGCCAAGCCAGACACGCCCAGTACGGTTACGATGTCAGCACCAGCTGCATAGAAAGCGCCTGCTTCGTATTCGCCAGCGTCCATAGTTTTCAAGTCAACCAACAACAGTTTATCTGGGAAACGTTGTCTTAATTCTTTAACCAGGTTGATGCCGTTGTATTTGATGCAAGGTGTGCCAATCTCAAAAATATCAACATAAGGCGCAACTTCGTCAGCCAACGCTACTGTTTGGTTGAAGTCTAATGAATCCAACGCCATTTGAATTAATGGTCTTGCCATGTGATGTGCTCCGATTGTTACAGTTATAGTTATAAAGGACCGCTCATCAACGACGTTTCCTGACTAGAGTCGAAAGAGCAACATCATGGATGATGAGCATTGAAAAACGATGTTTTGCAACTCTAAATCAAAATGGGGAGTGCTGTCAATGAAAATCCCATCTCAGTCTTAGTATACAAAGGCTTACGAGAATACTGGATACGACCTAAGTATAGGTATTATGGTATCAATATTGGATTGTATACAATAGTCACGAATACGACAAAAAAAGAGTTGAAATGGATGTGAATTTAAGCCAATTGGCCGACAAAATTGATCGTTTATTACCCCAAACTCAATGTGGTCAGTGTGGGTATAAAGCCTGCAGACCTTATGCGGAAGCGATTGCCAAAGGTGATGCTTTAATCAATCAGTGTCCGCCTGGTGGTGACAAAGGGATTGAGCAATTAGCAGGACTTTTAGGGGTTGAAATTTTGCCGCTTAACCCTGCACATGGCTGTCAACAAGATAGACTGCAAGCGATTATTAAGGAAAATGCGTGTATTGGTTGTACTCGTTGTCTTCCGCCTTGTCCGGTCGACGCCATTATTGGTGCTTCAAAACAAATGCATACTGTTATTGCAAACGAATGTACCGGTTGTGGTTTATGTGTCGCGGAATGCCCCGTGGATTGCATTGCAATGGTGCCAGCTGTTAATGCGTACGATCCAAATCAAGCCAGACGACGCTACCAAGCCAAGCTTAAGCGTCAGGCTAATCAAGAACTTCAAAAACAACAGCGGTTGGAAAAACAAAAATTATTGTTGGCCAAAATCAAACAGAATAAGTCTGCCAGTACTGATGGCCAATGACTTTAGTCGGCGTATGGCTTATACTAAAGGGCTGTTGCGCCCTTAGCTCAGCTGGATAGAGCGTACCCCTCCGGAGGGTAAGGCCAGAGGTTCGAATCCTCTAGGGCGCGCCAGTTTAGGGAGAAACCGAAGTTAAACGCCCTTACGGTTTTGCATTCTGCGTTTGCGTCTAAGCACCAATGTCACAATTGGGCCTGACAGAGCATAGCCCACTGAAAGCAGAAAAAGCATACGTTGCGGTTGCGCCATCACGAAACCAATCACTAACATAGCAATGATGGTCACAATAAAAGGAACTTTGTTTCTGAAATCGAGTTCTTTAAAGCTGGAATAACGAAAATTGCTCACCATCAGTAAGCCGGTGGCAATGCTTGTGATTACGGCCAGATATTGGACATTGTCTGGGCTGTAACCATTTTCAATACAAAACCAAATGCCACCCGCGATAATCGCAGCTGCAGCTGGACTGGGTAATCCTTGAAAGTAACGTTTGTCCGCTACTTCAACCTGGGTATTGAATCGAGCTAATCGTAATGCGCCTCCCGCCATATGAACAAAGGCCGCAAATAAACCCACTTGTCCTAAATCAGCAAAGGCCCATAGGTAAGTGACAATGGCTGGAGCAACTCCAAATGAGACCATATCTGATAGGCTGTCATACTGGACTCCAAATTCACTTTGCGTATTGGTCAATCTGGCTACACGTCCATCCAGGCCATCCAGAACCATGGCGATAAACATGGCGATCGCAGCGGTTTCATAATGTTCGTTAATTGCCGATGTAATCGCGTAAAAGCCAGAAAACATCGCGCCGGTCGTAAACAGGTTAGGCAATAAATAGATGCCGCGGTGGCGCGGTTTATTGGTTTGTTGGGTCATGCTGTTTAGATCCTGAATTGGCATTGCGGCATTGTATCCTGCCAATATGACAAGTGTTAGCCGAATCAGCTGCAGACGAAAAAAAGCCCGTTAAAAACGGGCTTAAAATCGATATTACAGACAATTAGTTTTTGGATTTGTCTACGATTTGATTGGCTTTAATCCAAGGCATCATAGCGCGCAGTTTGCCGCCAACTTGCTCAATAGGATGTTCAGCGTTTAGACGACGGCGTGCAGTCATTTCAGGATAGCCGGTTTGGCCTTCCAGAATGAATTGTTTTGCATAGCGGCCTTCTTGGATATTTTGTAAAGCTTCTTTCATCGCTCGACGGCTTTCATCATTGATCACGCGTGGACCTGTGACGTATTCACCATATTCAGCGTTGTTTGAAATTGAGTAGTTCATGTTGGCGATACCGCCTTCGTACATGAGGTCAACGATCAGTTTCAATTCATGCAAACATTCGAAGTAAGCCATTTCGGGTGGGTAACCCGCTTCTGTCAGGGTTTCGAAGCCTGCTTTTACCAATTCCACTGCGCCACCGCACAATACTGCTTGTTCACCGAATAAATCAGTTTCGGTTTCATCGCGGAAGGTGGTTTCAATAATGCCTGAACGACCACCGCCTATGGCTGAAGCATAAGATAAGCACAACTCTTTAGCTTTACCTGAAGCATTTTGATGAATAGCAATTAAATCTGGAATACCGCCGCCGCGAACGAATTCTGAACGAACGGTATGGCCAGGTGCTTTCGGTGCAATCATGATGACGTCTAAGTCAGCACGTGGCACGATCTGGTTGTACAAAATAGCAAAGCCATGGGCAAATGCCAGTGCAGCGCCTTGTTTGATATTTGGTTCGATTTCTTCTTTGTAAAGTTTAGACTGGAATTCATCTGGAGTCAGAATCATGACGACATCAGCAGATGCAACAGCTTCCGCAACGTCTTTTACGCTAAGACCACTGTTAGTGGCTTTGGCAACAGAAGCTGAATTAGGACGCAGACCCACCACGACATCAACACCGGAGTCTTTCAGGTTATTTGCATGCGCATGGCCTTGTGAGCCATAACCAATGATGGCAACTTTTTTGCCTCTGATGATCGAAAGATCAGCGTCTTTATCGTAATAAACTTGCATATTTTTTCTCGTAGTTGGGTTTAGCAATCAATAAATTATAAATGAAGACCTTTTTCACCGCGTGAAATTCCGGTAGGGCCGGAGCGGACGACTTCAATAATGGATTCGGCATCGAAACCATGAACAAAGGCGTCAAGTTTGTTGGACTGGCCTGTCATCTCTATCACGTAACTATTCGGTGTGACATCGATAATTTTGCCGCGGAAGATATCAACCATGCGCTTAACTTCTTCGCGTGTTTCATGGGTGGTTTTAATCTTCACCAGCATCAATTCGCGTTCAATGTATGCCGATTCGGCAAGATCAATAAGTTTGACGACATCAATCAGCTTGTTGAGCTGTTTGGTGATTTGTTCAATGATTTCGTCATTGCCACTGGTTACCAAAGTCATGCGGGACAAACTTGAGTCTTCAGTGGGAGCGACAGTCAGAGATTCGATATTATAGCCGCGAGCGGAAAATAAACCTGCAACACGTGAAAGCGCGCCGGATTCATTTTCAATCAAAATAGAAATAATATGTCTCATTATGACAGCTCGCTATCAAACGGAGTGCTGGGGGCAACGCGCAACTTCATTTCGTTGTGTGCTTTACCGGCTTCAATCATGGGGTATACGTTTTCGGTGCGATCAGTCATAAAGTCTAAGAACACGGTACGGTCTTTCATTGCAAAAGCTTCTTCAAGTGCGCCACGCACATCTTCAGGTTTTTCAATGCGCATTCCCACATGGCCATAGGCTTCTGCTAGTTTCACAAACTCAGGAATAGTGTCCATATAAGATTGTGAATAACGACTTTGGTAGGAAAACTCCTGCCATTGTCTCACCATGCCCATGTAACGGTTATTTAAGTTAATAATTTTTACTGGCGTATTAAATTGTAATGCAGTGGATAGCTCTTGTATGCACATTTGAATACTGGCTTCACCTGTAATACACGCAACATCACTGTCTGGGTAGGCCAGTTTAACGCCAATCGCTGCGGGTAATCCGAAGCCCATAGTGCCCAGTCCACCTGAATTAATCCAGCGTCTTGGCTTGTTGAAGTGATAGTACTGGGCAGCGTACATTTGATGCTGACCGACGTCTGAGGTAATGAAAGCATTACCGCCGGTTACTTCGTAAAGTTGCTCGACAACATATTGAGGCTTGATGATGTTGGAGTCACGCTCATAATCAAGACAGTCGATAGAGCGCCAGTCATTGATGGTTTTCCACCATTCAACCAGCGCAGGTTTGTTGGGTTGATGGCTGGCTTCACGAATCATCTCCAGCATTTGTTCTAAAACAGGTTTGACTTCGCCAACAATAGGCACATCAACCTTAACCGTTTTAGAAATTGAAGCGGGGTCGACATCAATATGAATAATTTTGGCATAGGGACAAAACTTTGAAAGCTTGCCGGTCACGCGATCATCAAAACGGGCGCCCACTGCCAGAATGACATCGCTCTCATGCATGGCCATATTGGCCTCATAGGTACCGTGCATACCCAGCATGCCTAAAAACAATGGATCTGGCGCAGGGTAGGCGCCCAGTCCCATCAGGGTTTGGGTAATGGGGTAGCCGAGTAAGCGGGTAAGTTCAATCAGTTCTTGATGGGCTTCGCCTAAGATAACGCCGCCACCAGAATAAATGATGGGGCGCTCGGCCTGAAGCAGTATGTCGACTGCTTTTTTAATCTGGCCTTTGTGGCCCACTACAATCGGATTGTAGGAGCGCATGCTGACCTTTTCAGGGTAATGATAAGGTACTTTAATATTAGGGTCGGTAATGTCCTTAGGAATGTCGACCAAAACAGGGCCAGGGCGACCAGTAGTCGCTACATAGAAAGCTTTTTTGATGGTTTCAGCTAGTTTGGTGACATCTTTGACGAGAAAATTATGTTTAACGCAAGGACGGGTGATTCCTACGGTATCCACTTCCTGAAAAGCGTCGCTGCCAATCACCGGTGAAGGTACTTGGCCGGACAGAACAATCATAGGAATAGAGTCCATGTAGGCTGTTGCAATGCCTGTTACCGCATTGGTTGCTCCAGGGCCCGAGGTCACCAGTACTACACCTGGTTTGCCTGTCGCTCTGGCATACGCATCCGCCGAATGGGTTGCAGCCTGCTCGTGTCTAACCAGAATATGTTTGACTTCATCTTGATGAAAAATTGCATCATAAATATGCAATACTGAGCCACCAGGATAGCCAAATACAAATTCGACACCTTCATCTTTAAGACATTGGACTAGGATTTGTCCGCCACTAAGTTCCAATTTCATACCCTCAAAATAAACAAAACTGTTTGCTAAGCAAACTTCACGGAAAAGGGTTGATAAGCTACTGTCTTTAAGCGGGTTCGTCAAGGGGAAAGCTGATAAGTTTTATGATTAAGATTGCTAAACGGGTTGGAGATACGCTTTGGGTCGGGATACTGTAGATGTTTGGAGAGTAAATTTACTTGCTGAATGCACTCATCTGTCTGCGCATAAGGCGTGTTTGTCGGATGATGAGTGGGTCAGGTTTGAGCAGTTTAAAAATCACAAACAAGCGGATTACTATGCAATTGTCAGGTCTGTACAAAGACAAATTTTGGCGAAATACCTCGGGGGGGATCCCAGGTTAATTCGGATCCAAAAAGGTCTTTACGGCAAGCCTGAGGTAGGCAATCAAAAATTATTTTTCAATATTTCCCATTCTGCCGATTGTTTGCTAGTGGCAGTTTCCAGTCGGAATGAGGTGGGTGTGGATATTGAGTTGGTCAAAGAACGTAATCATTTGCCTGTTTTAGTTGATCGATGTTTTGCGCTTAAGGAGCGGCAGTATTGGCTAGATTTGCCTGATATCGATAAGCTGGAATTTTTTTATCGTTTCTGGGTGGCGAAAGAAGCTTTTGTTAAGGCAGTTGGTAGAGGGATTGCGCTAGGTATGTCGGGTTGTGAGTTGTCTTTACCCGATCAAAGTGGTTTTAGTGTGATTCCTCAGGCTTATGGTTCTGCGGACGATTGGTCGCTCACTTTCCTGGATATCGATTCAACTCATCAAGCCGCTTTGGTGACTCAGGCAAAACATATCCAGGTAAATGTGCTGAGTTATAAAATCGATAGACAATAAAAAAGCCGCTTAAAGCGGCTTTTTTGCATCTCAGTACTAACGAGATTAACGTTTTGAGTACTGTGGACGTTTTCTCGCACCATGAAGACCAATCTTTTTACGTTCAACAACGCGAGAGTCGCGTGTCACGTAACCTGCTTTACGCAATGGTGATCTCAAGGCTTCATCGTATTCCATCAAGGCACGTGTCAGGCCATGTCTGATAGCGCCAGCTTGACCAGAAGGGCCGCCACCGCTAACGATGATGTTAATATCAAAGTCAGTGTTTTTGCCCAAAAGCTCCAGAGGTTGTCTGGCAATCATTTCGTCAGTTTTACGACCGAAATATTGCTCAACAGATTGTTTGTTGATGATAAATTTTCCAGAGCCTACAGTCGCATAAACACGTGCAACTGCACTTTTACGACGACCTGTTCCATAGTATTGAGCTGCCATGACTTCTACCTGCTTATAATTCTAAAACTTTAGGTTGCTGAGATTGATGGTTATGCTCAGAACCAGCGTAAACTTTTAATTTCTTGAACATTGCGCGACCTAAAGGGTTTTTAGGTAACATGCCTTGTACCGCAGTTGTCAAAATGCGATCAGGGAATGTTTGACGCAGCTTGCCAAGAGAAGTAGATTTCATGTTACCCACATAACCAGTATGGTGGTAATACATTTTGTCTTTCTCTTTGTTGCCGGTCACGCCGATTTTTTCAACATTGACGACGATGATGTAGTCACCGGTATCAACATGAGGTGTGTATTCGGGTTTGTGTTTGCCGCGAAGACGTCGTGCAATCTCAGTAGCAAGGCGACCCAGGGTCTTTCCTTCTGCATCAATTACGTACCAATCGCGCTTTACTTCTGCGGGCTTTGCACTAAATGTTTTCATCTTAGCTTCTTAAATCTGGTTAATACGTTTATAAAGAGGGCGAATTCTACTCAATGCAATCCATAACTTCAAGTTAAATTACAGTTTGATTTTAAGAGAATGCAATTTTCGATACAAATGGGTACGTTCCATACCGATGGCAGACGCCAGTTTTGCTACACTTCCGCCGTTTTTTTCGAAATGATACTCAAGGTAGGATTTTTCGAAATGATCACGTGCTTCTTTCAGCGGTAGGTTAAAAAACTCGGGCACATTATTGCCTAATTTGGGCTGTTCGGCAATTGAGCCCAAGGCTGTTTTCACTTCGTCCAGCTCAATATCATCTCCGGCACCCAAAATCATGAGTCTTTGTACCAGGTTGCGTAATTCTCGCACATTGCCCGGCCAGGAATAATGACGCAGGTAATTCTGAGCCGCCATAGAAAAGCGCCGGAAAGGCAGTTTTTCTTGGACAATAAAATG
>RFQK01000058.1 GCA_009925045.1 Methylococcaceae bacterium | reverse complement strand
TTTGCTTAAACCGAATTTGCGTTCATCATCCAGATCTTTTTGAACGCGTTTTTTCAGGTTTTCCATTTCGGCCTGAACCCGTAAGGCTTTTTCCAAATGGCTGGCAGCCAGTTGTTCAGCTGCGATCAGTTTTGTTTGTAAGTCTTCCAAAGATATTTCAGCGAGCTCAGGTGCAGATTCGCTGGTTTCAGTCGTCAGATCGATTGCTGCTTGATCAGCGATGTCGACTGTTTCAGTTTCTTGGGCAGTTTCAAGCACTTCAGCATCCACTTCGGTTTCAGGTTGTTGCTCATGGCTTGATTGTTGGTGACTCATTGATAACTCCAGGGATTTAAAACGAATTGGCTAAAGAAATAGGGACGTTTATTTGGAATTCAAGGCCGCGCCGAGTAATTTGGCGGTTACGTCCACAAAAGGGATGACTTTTTCATAGGCCATGCGGGTTGGGCCTATCACGCCCAAGACACCGACGACCTCATTATTGACCGAGTAGGGAGCTGTCACCAGACTGCAGCGGTCAAAGGCGCTGTAGCCGGATTCCTCGCCGATAAAAATTTGTACGCCATCGGCTTGCAAGCATTGATCCAGAAGATGAATCACACTGCGTTTTTGGCTAAATGCGTCAAATAATTGTTTCAGGCGTTCCATGTCAGAAAGCTCTGAAAACTCCATCAAGTTGGTTTGTCCGCTGAGCACATAGTCTTCATTGGGTTGCTCGGTGAAGGTGAGTTGCGCCATATTGACGGCATCGATCATGCCTTGATTGACCTGATCTTTATCGCTTTCCATATCTTTAAGGATAAAGTCACGTATGCGACTGAGATTTTGGCCGGAATAACGGGCATTCAGGTAGTTAGCGGCTTGTTGTAATTCCGCGGGTGAAAATACTTTATCGGTATGAATGATTTTGTTATGGACTTCTTCGCCATCGGTCACAAAAATCACCAATACCCGATTATTTGCCATGGGCAGAAATTCGATATGCTGCAGGCTAATGCTTTCTCGGCGTGGCAAGGTCACTACGCCTGCCATTTTAGTGACATCCGATAATAAACGAGAGGCCTTGGCTAATACGGCAGCGGGATTGTCATGATCCAGTCGTAAGGATTGCTGCAATTGTTGCAGTTCGCTACTCACCAGGGGCTGAACCGTTAGCAGACTGTCGACAAACAGTCGATAGCCACTCACGGTGGGTACACGACCGGCTGAGGTATGAGGTGAATGGATTAAGCCCATGTCTTCAAGGTCGGCCATTACATTCCGAATGCTGGCAGGGCTTAAATTCAGCTGGCTGTCTTTGGAAAGCGCGCGTGAACCAACGGGCTGACCATCATGGATGTAGCGTTCTACCAATGATTTCAGCAGATAGAGTGAGCGGTCATTTAAGTCAGTTGGTTTAATCACAGCATTACCAGATAGGATTTAGCACTCTTGCTGAGTGAGTGCCAAAAATTATCAGCTGCCCTAATCCTTGTCAACCATGGCAAGCCTGTTTTTAACGACTACGCTTAAGTCTGTCACTGCTGACATTTATTTGTATAATCCAACCATCATTCAAAATTACAGTCTAGCGCATGCCAACACGCTTTCAATGCATAGGAATTATTGCCAAATCGGGTGATCCTGGAATCGCCGGTACGCTGAATCAGTTGTATCAGTATTTGCTTGAAAGAGGATATCGCGTCGTCATCGATGAGGCGAGTGCGGGTTTGATCCATGCTCATAGCGTGTTGGCCCTCCCAATTGGTAGCGTTTCTCAACATGCGGATTTAATCATTGCGGTTGGAGGCGATGGCACCTTTCTCACTGCTGCCCGAGCGGCTGCAAATGACGAAATACCGATACTGGGTGTCAATTTAGGACGCTTAGGCTTTCTGGTGGATATTTCACCTAAACACTTGCAAGACCGTTTGGAGCCGATTCTAGCCGGGCATTACAAAACCGAACGCCGGCATTTATTGCGCGCAACCATTATCCGCGAACAGGCCATCATTCATCAGCAAACCGCAATCAATGAAGTAGTGGTGCATCGTTGGGTGACACCCAGCATGATAGAAATCATTACCCACATTGACGGGACTTATTTAAATACCCAGCGCTCCGATGGCTTGATAGTAGCCACACCGACAGGTTCGACCGCGTATTCTTTGTCTGCGGGTGGTCCCATTCTGCATCCGGCACTGAATGCCTTAGTCCTAGTGCCATTAAATCCCCATACCTTATCAAACCGGCCCATTGTGATAAATGATGATTCGGAAATCGAAATCAGTTTTAATAATGCCAAGCAATTTAATGCCCAAGTGACCTGTGATCATCTGGATATTCCAGATGTGCGTAGCAGCGACACCATACGCATTCAAAAGGCGGAACGTCCGATAACGATTTTGCATCCTGAAGATCATGACTTTTTTAATATTCTACGCAGTAAGCTCAATTGGAGCGGCGGCTATCCGGGAAACTAAATGCTGGTAAATTTGTCGATTGCTGATTTGGCGGTAGTACAGTCTTTAGACCTGGGGCTTGAGCCGGGTATGTCGGTTTTGACCGGTGAAACAGGCGCCGGTAAATCGATTTTGTTGACTGCTTTGGGTTTGGCCTTGGGTGATAGAGCGGATTCAGCTTATGTTAGACCTAATGCAAAACGTGCCGAAGTTAATCTGGAATTTGATTTAAGTGATGCGCCTTTAGCCAGACAATGGCTGTTAGACAATGAGTTGGATGATGGAGAGTTGTGCTTGATACGCCGAACCATCAGTGATGACGGGCGCTCTAAAGCCTATATCAATAATACGCCTGTTAATTTGCAAACTTTGCAAAGTCTGAGTCGTTTGTTGGTGGAAATTCATGGTCAGCATGCGCACTTAACTTTGCTCGACAATGATCAACAACGCAGCTTATTAGACAGTTATGCCCGCAATGAGTCTTTGTTGACAGAAATTGCTGAGGTGTATAAACAGCATCGGTCGGCCTCTAAAGAATTACATGACTTGCAACAGCAGGGTAGTGATCAAAGTGATCGAGAAGATTTGTTGCGTTATCAACTGAACGAACTGCAAGCATTAGATCTCGACCACTTTGATTACACCAGTCTGGCTGAACAACACCATAAACTGGCCAATCTGGGTAAAATTCTGAGTGTAGGCCGGCAACAGTTGGAACTGCTTTATGACCATGATCAGCAAAACTTAAGTGACAGTTTACGTCGTTGTGTAAACGAACTGACTGATTTAGCTGGTTATGCTGCAGAGCTTAATCCCGTTGTTGAATTGTTAAGCGAAGCGGAGATTCAGATTAATGAAGCCAGTCAGGCACTGAGACGTTTTCTCGATCACCAGGAAACCGATCCGCAACAATTCGAATGGCTGGAAACTCAGCTGGCGCTTATTCAGCAATTAAGTCGTAAACATAGAACACCGCCTGAACAATTACCGGAAATTGCCCAGCAGATCGCCAAACAACTCGAGGCGATGACCCACAGCGGTGAGCGTATCGAGTCGCTTAAACTGGAATCTCAGCAGTTATTTAATCGTTATCAGGAATTGGCGAAAGCTCTGCGAAAGAGTCGTTTGCAAGCGGCGCAGGATTTGCAGTCAGGCATTTCTAAAACGATACAGGAATTAGGTTTGCCGCATGGTCAGTTTCTGGCTGAAGTGAAACCTTTAGTTTCCTTAGAACCACAACTACAGGGTTTGGATCAGATTGAGTTTTTAATCAGTACTAATCCGGGCTTGCCCGCTAAGCCTTTGTCCAAAGTGGCTTCCGGTGGGGAACTGTCGAGAGTTAGTCTGGCCATTCAGGTCACGACTAGTACCGATAAAACTACGCCCACCATGATATTTGATGAAGTAGATTCTGGAATTGGCGGTGGCATAGCTGAAATTGTGGGACAGAAATTACGACAGTTGAGTGGCAAGCGTCAGGTCTTGTGCGTGACCCATTTGCCCCAGGTTGCCGCTCAGGCGCATCAGCATCTTTTTGTTGCCAAAGATCAGCAACGGGATATTACGGCCTCAACCGTATTCAATCTAAGTGAACAAGAAAGAGTACAAGAATTGGCGCGCATGTTAGGTGGTGTGACCATAACCGCTAATACACTGGCGCATGCCGCCGAAATGCTTGAATTGGGTTCTCGCCAATAAACCCAGCACTTAGTCAAACCAGTTGAGTTTTTCGTGTAGTTCGACCACAGTGCCGACAATGATCAGAGTGGGGGATTGCAAAGCGGCTGCGCTGACCCGTTCTTGAATATTGGTCAGATTGCCTGTGACAATTTTTTGTTCAGCAGTCGTGCCTTTCTGAATAATCGCGACCGGATGATCGGGTTGACAGCCGTGGGCAAGTAATTGTTCGCAGATGACCGGTAAACCCTGTAAGCCCATGTAAATGACAACTGTTTGCCGCGGAGCAGCCAATTGTGGCCAGTTCAGGTTGATCGTACCGTCTTTCAAATGCCCGGTTACAAAGGTACAGGACTGGGCATGGTCGCGATGCGTCAGTGGAATACCGCTATAACTGGCGCAACCGCTGGCCGCAGTCACACCGGGCACCACTTGAAAACTAATGCCATATTGCAACAGCGTTTCAATTTCTTCACCACCCCGACCAAATATAAAAGGATCGCCACCTTTCAAGCGCGCCACCCGTTTGCCGGCAAGGGCTTGTTGGGCTAACAGTTCATTGATCGAGTCTTGAGGCAAGCTGTGGTTATCGCGTTCCTTGCCGACATAGATTTTTTCGGCATCGCGCCGGGCTAAATCCACAATGGCCGGCGCAACTAAACGGTCATAGACAATGACGTCGGCTTGTTGCATCAGACGTAACGCTTTAAACGTCAGCAAGTCGGGGTCCCCGGGGCCGGCTCCGATCAGATAGACTTCTCCCCGCTGGTGCTGATCTTGTGCTTGCTGTACTGTTTCCGCCAATAATTTTTCAGCTTGAGCCATTCTGCCACTGAAAACCAGTTCAGCGATGGGGCCTTGTAAAACCCTTTCCCAGAAAATGCGTCTTTGGGGTGGATAGCTGATGCGTTGTTTGACCAAGGGCCGGAACTGGTCGGCTAGTTCTGCCAGTTTGCCAAAAGCACTGGGTATGGCAGATTCAATTTTGCCGCGCAATAAGCGGGTTAAAACAGGTGAGGCGCCTCCAGAAGCCACAGCGACCATCAGTGGAGAGCGGTCTATAATCGCCGGAAAAATGAAATTACCCAGATCGGGTCTGTCGACTACATTGACCCATACACCCAATGCTTTGGATTGTGCTGCAATCCCAGCATTGAGGGTAGTGTTGTCGGTGGCAGCAACCACCAACTGAACGTTTTGAATGTCATCCGGCTCAAAAGCTTTGAGTTTAATCGCTAAATTGTGTTGTTTTTGCAGTTCTGCGACGCGTGGAACAATATTGAGGGCAACGACCGTGATATCGACACCGGCTTTGATGAGTAATTCAAGTTTGCGCGCAGCGACTTCTCCGCCGCCCACCACCAAGCAGCGTTGTTGTTGCAGATTTAAGAATAAAGGCAAATATTGCATCGCGATTCGAGATCAATAGAGAGTTAATGGTATGATTGAAGCAAGCCCTTATTTATCACAAGCCCATGTTTGAATTCGATATTGAAGTAGATGCCAGTGGATTGCAATGTCCTTTACCTTTATTGCGACTAAAGAAGGCTATGATGGAACTTGAAAGCGGGCAAGTGGTTAAAATCATTGCCACTGATCCCGCAGCGCACCTGGATTTTGGTGTCTTTATGGATCAGGCCGGGCATGAGGCCTTGCATATTGCCCGTCAGGAACACCAGCAAATTTTCTTTATCCGTAAACACTAGTTAATCCCTGAGGCTGATGATCGGCCAGCCAGCGTTTTCAGCATGTTGGCGCAAGATGTCATCTGGATCTACAACCACCGGATTATCCACCAGACTCAATAGCGGTAAGTCATTATGGGAATCGCTGTAAAACCAGCTGTTTGCCAATGTTTCATCGCTATTTGCCAGCCAGTTGTTTAAATGCGTGATTTTGCCTTTTTGATAGCAGGGCGTTTCATTGAAACGACCCGTATAGCGGCCATCAATCAATTCTGGCGTTGTCGCCAACAAATGTTCGATTCCATATAAGGCCACAATGGGTGCGGTCACGAAACGGTTGGTGGCAGTAATCACCATCAGGGTATCACCCTGACGACGATGTTTTTCAACCAGTTCATGGGCAGCCGTCAAGGTAATGGGTTTGATCAATTCTTCGACAAATTCATTGCGCCAGCGATACAGACTTTCTACATCATGCTGAGCAAGCGGGGCGAGGGAAAAGTTTAGAAACTCAACAATATCAAGCGTGCCTTGTTTGTAATCTTCATAAAACTTTTTATTGGCCGCTTCGTAATAGTCTTTATCAACTATGCCTTTGTCGACCAAAAATTGTCCCCATAAATAATCACTGTCATTAGCAATCAGTGTGTTATCGAGATCAAAAATTGCGAGTGTCACTGTATAACCTTTTTAAAAATCATCAGCGGTTTGTGGCTTATGCCGCTGAATTGTGGAACAATTGAGCCATTAATTTTTAGGCACCCTGCGGACTGAGATATTTCAATCCTGATTGAGGTGCAAATCATACAGGTTTTTTAAATGATAGACTCGAAAGGATACCGGCCTAATGTCGGCATTATCCTTTGCAATGACCACGGTCAGGTGTTTTGGGCAAAGCGCAAGGGCGCAAATTCTTGGCAATTTCCACAAGGTGGAATTGATGACAATGAAGATCCTGAAACAGCCATGTATCGTGAGTTGTGGGAGGAGACTGGCTTACAGGCTGAACATGTAGAATTATTGGGTCGTACCCGTTATTGGTTACGCTATAAATTACCCGATCGTTATGTGCGCAAAAACTCTTCGCCGCTATGCATAGGACAGAAACAGATTTGGTTTATTCTGCGCTTACTCAGCGATGAAAGTCAGGTGCGTTTTGATTGTGGCCACAAACAAGAGTTTGATAATTGGCGTTGGGTGGATTATTGGTTTCCTTTGAACGATGTCGTCTATTTTAAACGTCGGGTTTATCGTAAAGCCATGGATGAATTAGGCGAGTTTTTGATCGATGATCATGTCCATGTCGATCCTCAAGGCTATTTGTCTGGCAAATAATCCATAAACTTTGCTGTCCACGCAGGTCTCGGCGTGACTGAATTAAATGCTTAAATGGAGTCCTTCCCCAATGCGCAAATTGATTTATTTAACTGCGTTCTGTTTATTCACTGCGACCGTTGCGGCTGAAACGGTTGTGGTGTCGTTGGAAAAAGATAACGCGATTGCGATTCTGGATGCACAGGAAGGCAAATTAAACAAAACTGTGCCAGTTGGTCAACGTCCACGGGGAATAGCCCTGAGTGCTGATCAAAAAAGTTTGTTCGTCGCTACCAGTGACGATCACACCATCAAAATTTTTGATACCAGCAGTTGGAAAGAGTCGGGTCGATTACCTTCCGGAGAGGACCCTGAAACCTTTGCCTTAAGTCCTGACGGCAAACTGATGTATGTTTCCAATGAAGATGATAGCCAAGTCACGGTGATTGATATTGCCGCGAAGAAAGCCATTAAAACCATTAAAGTTGGTGTTGAGCCTGAGGGTATTGCTGCCAGCGCCGATGGCAAATGGCTGGTGAGTGCCTCTGAAACTACCAATATGCTGCACTGGATTGATACCCAAAACTGGAGCATAGTCGAAAACACTTTAGTCGATCCAAGACCACGAGCAGCGAGTTTTACTGCCGACAGTGTTGAATTATGGGCCACTTCGGAAATGGCGGGAACGGTTGTGGTGGTAGATGCGGCTTCTAAACAAATCACCCACACGATTAAACTGGAAGTGCCAGGCTTGAATAATGATCTGATTCAGCCGGTCGGGGTGCTTATCGACAAAAATCGTCGTTATGCCTATGTAGCATTGGGTCCTGCTAATCGAGTGGCAGTGATCAATGCCAAAACCTACCAGGTTGAACAGTATTTATTGGTTGGTCAAAGAGTCTGGAATCTGGCGTTTTCCTCGGATCAGCAACGTTTATTCACTACCAATGGCTTGAGCAACGATGTTTCCATTATTGATTTAGCTAATTTTAAAGTGACTAAATCGGTTGCGGTGGGTCGTTATCCTTGGGGTGTTGCGGTCAAACCATGAAGGCTTTAAGTATCGATAATCTGAGTTTTGCCTATGGCAATCAACTCGCTCTGGATCAAATCAGTTTAGACGTTAGGAGTGG
>RFQK01000057.1 GCA_009925045.1 Methylococcaceae bacterium | reverse complement strand
ATCGTGATGGCATGTTGATTATGGTGGATGATGAGCGCATGCCTATTGGTCCGGACGAAAAAGTGGAAATGAAAATGGTGCGCTTTCGTACCTTGGGCTGTTACCCGTTGACGGGTGCCGTTGAGTCAACCGCCACCACCTTGCCGGAAATTATTCAGGAAATGTTGCTGACTACGACCTCAGAACGTCAAGGACGTCTGATTGACCATGATCAGGCCGGCTCCATGGAACAAAAGAAACGCGAAGGCTACTTCTAATTGTAGTTATTGCAAGGACAACCAACGATTAATGGTTCGCGAACTATGCAATTACCCGAACAAATTCAGCAGCATCTCCAGAACCTCCAGCCGCATTTGCAGGCTGAGGTGCTGGATTTCGTGTTATTTCTGGAACAAAAACAGAAGGGTATCGAGGCTAAACCGCCAATTGGCGACCAAGAAGCTTTGCAAATTCACCAACAATTAATGACCGACTACGCTGAGGCGTTTGGCAAGTTGGCGCAATAAATCATGAGCGAGCCGTTTTTTATTTCCAAGTCTCTGGCATTGGCAATACACGACCAGCAAATTCAATGTTTCGGCGGCGCGTCGGGCATACGCGATGAGTCATTATTGGATTCTGCCTTGGGTGCTGCGCAACACACTTGGCATTACAGTCGTGATCTTTATCAGACCGCGGTCCAATATTGTTATTCATTAGCCAACAACCATCCATTTGTTGATGGCAATAAACGCGTTGCTGCGGCCTGTATGCTGGTTTTTTTGGTTGCTAACCATTGCCAACTTTCAATCAATAATACCCAGCTTTATGCTTGGGTTATACAGGTTGCGACGCGGGCTATCAACCCGGAGCAACTCGCCAAACTTTTACGTGAACATTGTCATTAATCCGACAGTGATCCCTATCGAATCGATTCAACCTAAGGCAGGAAATCATGTCCCACCAATCCGACCTCATCGCCACCGACATCAACGCCTATCTGGCGCAACACGAACGCAAGGAATTATTGCGTTTCCTGACCTGCGGTAACGTAGATGACGGCAAAAGCACATTAATCGGTCGCTTACTGCATGACTCCAAAATGATCTATGAAGATCAGTTGGCTGCGGTAGCTGCGGACAGTGTTAAATCCGGCACCACCGGCGCGGGCAAAATTGATCTGGCCTTGCTGGTTGATGGTTTACAAGCCGAACGCGAACAGGGCATCACCATTGATGTGGCCTATCGTTATTTTTCCACATCAACGCGTAAGTTCATTATTGCCGACACCCCGGGCCATGAACAGTACACGCGCAACATGGCTACCGGTGCTTCTACCTGTGATTTGGCGGTGATTCTGATTGATGCCCGCTACGGTGTGCAGACCCAGACCAAACGCCATAGTTTCATTGCCTCTTTGTTAGGCCTGAAACACATCATTGTCGCGATCAACAAAATGGACTTGGTGGAATATAGCGAAACCACCTATAACAAGATTCGTACTGACTATCTGGAGTTTGTCAAAAGCCTGGATTTGCAGGACATTCATTTTATTCCGATGTCGGCTTTAGACGGGGACAATGTGGTCAATGCCAGCGCCAATATGCCCTGGTTTACCGGCAAAACCATGATGGAACTGCTGAACACCATTGAGATCGCCAATGATCATAATTTTGACGATGCACGTTTCCCTGTGCAGTATGTGAATCGTCCAAACCTCGATTTCCGCGGCTTTTGCGGGACCGTAGCTTCCGGTATTTTTAATACTGGTGACGCGATTACGGCACTTCCATCTGGCAAAACCAGTTATGTCAAAGAAATCGTCACCTTTGATGGCAATCTGCCCCAAGCTTTTGCTGGTCAGGCGGTGACGCTGACTTTAACCGATGAAATTGATATCAGCCGTGGCGACGTAATTGTGGGGCAACAACAAGCCAGCGCCAGTATCGCGGATAAATTTAAAGCCCATATCGTCTGGATGACTGAACAAGCCATGACTCCGGGTCGTCAGTATGTGATTAAACTGGCCACTCGCAGTGTATCCGGATCAGTGTCTATGATTCACCATAGAATTGACGTCAATACCCTAGAGCATCACGACGCTAATGCCTTGAATCTGAATGAAATCGGTTTATGCACACTGACAGTGAATGCACCGGTGGTATTCGATGCTTACCAAACACATAAATCAACTGGCTCTTTCATCATCATCGACCGTTTAAGCAATGTTACGGTGGGTGCAGGCATGATCACTGGCGAAGCTAATCATGAAGAATGGTCACCGGTCAGCGCCGCCGATCGAGCCAAACGTTTTGGCCAAACTGCCGCGATTATTGCACTGACCGGCCAAAACGCCTCCCAACTGGCTTATCAACTGGAGCGCAAACTGTTTGATACAGGTCATGCCAGTACTATTCTGGAAGACAGTTCTGCCGAGATTGCCAAGGTGGTAAAAGAAGCGGGATTAATTGCCTTGTGTCTGGGCGGTAGCGCCAGCAGTGACCAGTCATTTGATTGCGATCAGTTGGATGCAGACAGCCTGTACGCTGCCTTAAAAGACAGCGGCATCCTGCACTAAACCATGGTAGCACCTAGCCCTATCAGTCAGCAGAGTATTGATCAGGCTGTCCGCTTATTGAAACAAGGCCAATTAGTGGCTTTGCCCACCGAAACCGTGTACGGATTGGGTGCTGACGCATCCAACCCGGAAGCGGTGGCTAAAATATTTGCGGCCAAAGGCCGGCCTGCCGATCATCCGCTGATTGTCCATATTGCCAGCGCCAAACAACTGGACGACTGGGCTTGTGAGATTCCCGAAAGTGCGCGCCAATTAGCTGACAGCTTTTGGCCAGGCCCTTTGACCATAGTCCTCAATAAAAAACCTGAGGTACCTCTGGCCGTAACCGGTGGACAGCAGACTGTCGCCTTAAGGGTACCTAATAATCCTGTAGCACTGGTGTTATTGCACGCGTTTGGTGGCGGCATTGCCGCACCTTCCGCGAATCGTTTTGGCCGCATCAGCCCGACGCGCGCCGAACATGTCGCCGAAGAACTCGGCGACAGTGTGGCCTGTATTCTCGATGGCGGCCCGTGCAGTGTTGGGGTTGAGTCAACCATTCTGGATCTCAGTAGTGATAAACCCGCGATTCTGCGTCCGGGACGCATTACCCGCAGTCAACTGAAGGCGGTTTTAAAAACCGACATCGCCTTGTCGCCACAAACCAAAATTCGTGCGCCTGGCATGATGGCTGTCCATTATGCTCCCAATACTTTGGCCCTGCTTTGCCCAGGCACCACCTTTGCCGACATGGTCGACGAACTCTGTAGCCAGGGCAAACAAATTGGCATATTGAGCTTTAGCCCGCAATTTGCCGACATTCCTTGCCAGCAATCCATACAACTACCGGCCGATGCCGAGCATTATGAAGCCGCTTTATATAATGCCTTGCGGGAACTGGATAAACTGGCTCTGGATAATATTCTGATCGAACAACCACCCGACTCGGAAGCCTGGGCGGCGGTTAATGATCGTCTGGAAAAAGCCACAGTCTGATGACTGATGAAGACTGGATGCGCTACGCCATTCGCATGGCACAACGCGCAGAACAGCAAGGCGAAGTCCCGGTAGGTGCCATCATCGTCACCCAGAACACCTGCATTGCCGAAGGCTGGAACCAGCCGATTCAAAATCATGACCCCAGCGCACACGCCGAAATCCTGGCCTTGCGCAAAGCCGGACAATACCTGCAAAATTATCGACTCAGCGACTGTACCGTTTACGTCACGCTAGAGCCCTGCGTGATGTGTATGGGCGCACTGGCGCATGCCCGCATTCAACGCATTGTATTTGGCGCCTTTGACCCTAAGCGGGGCGCAGTCTGTCATGCCCTGCAACTGGCTGAGGCTGATTTTCTAAACCACAGGATGCAGTGGCAGGGTGGTGTTTTGGAAAGCGAATGCGCTGAATTACTGACCGATTTTTTCCGTGCCAGACGCTAGTATTGAAAATCGCAGCTATCCCTGAGGATAACTGCGACCGGATAAAAGATTAAGATTGACGAAGACGTTTGTAGGCGTTAATCAGACCGTTGGTCGAACAATCATGACTGGCGATGACTTCATCGTTTTTAAGTTCCGGCAGAATAGCTCTGGCCAGCACTTTACCTAACTCCACACCCATCTGATCGAACGAGTTGATGTTCCAGATGACACCTTGGACAAAAATTTTGTGTTCATAAAAAGCCACCAGAGTACCCAGAGTACGGGGTGTCAATTTCTTAAACAAAAAGGAATTTGAGGGTTTATTGCCTTCAAAAATTTTGGAGATAATATAAGCGTCATCAAGGTTAGGCTCATGACTTAAGTCACGACGCACTTCTTCTTCCGACTTACCGCGCATTAAGGCTTCGGCTTGTGCCAGAAAATTAGAAATCAGAATGTCGTGATGATCTGGCAAATCATACTGACTTTGAGCTGCCGCCAGGAAATCACTAGGTACCAGCTTAGTCCCCTGATGAATCAACTGAAAAAACGCATGCTGTCCGTTAGTGCCCGGTTGTCCCCAGATAATCGGCCCGGTGTTGTAATCAACCACCTCACCATCAATCGTGGCTGACTTACCATTACTTTCCATATCGCCTTGCTGAAAATAATCCGCAAAGTATTTTAAAGATTGCTACCAGATACCTAACAACCCCATGATGACCGGGATATTTTGTTCAAAAGGCGCACTGCGGAAATGCTGATCCGCTTCATAAGCGCCGGCAAGCAATTCCTCAAAATTGTCCATGCCTATATATAGAGCAATCGACAAACCTATCACCGACCACAAGGAATAACGACCGCCTACCCAGTCCCAGAACTCAAACATATTGGCTGGATCAATACCGAATTCTTTTACCTTTTCGACATTGGTCGAAATCGCCACAAAATGCTGACTAATGTATTTAGGGTCCTGAGCTGCTTTCAAAAACCAGTTACGCGCAGAACGGGCGTTGGTCATGGTCTCTTGAGTCACAAAGGTTTTGGAAGAAATCAGAAACAGCGTAGTTTCAGGATTAAGATGGCGCAGAGTTTCAACGATGTCGGTCTCATCGACATTGGATACAAAATGGGTTTTCAGGGTATCCATACCGTAGGCACTTAACGCGGTATCCACCATTTTCGGCCCCAGATCAGAACCACCAATACCAATATTGACTACATCGGTAATGGCCTTACCACTAAAACCTTTCCATTCACCGGAACGCACTTGCTCGGTAAAAGCACGCATTTTCGCTAATACGTTGTTGATTTCCGGCATCACATCCTGACCACGGAAAAACACCGGTTTGTTACTGCGGTTTCTCAGAGCCGTATGTAACACTGCACGTTTTTCAGTGGTGTTGATGATGGAACCACTGAACATCGCCTCAGTTTTGTTGCTCAAATCCGCGCGTTCGGCTAAGGCAATCAGTAAAGGCAAGGTTTTTTCGGTGATCAAATTTTTGGAGTAATCAAATAGCAGATCACCCAATGTCACTGAAAACTTATCAAAACGATTTGGGTCGCGAATAAACGCTTCCTTCATACAAAATTTACCAGCAATTTCCTTGTGATGCTGTTTAACGGCATTCCATTCAGGGGAGTCGATTAATTTGGTCATATTCTTCTTTAAATCGCGTGATGTTGTTTTCAGCCTATCTGAAAAATCGAATGCAGCGGTCGCAATCTTTCCATTATAAAGTCTGTGCTTATGTTGACCAAAAAAAATTGCGGTAAACTGCCACTGTTTTTCTTAGCTTGCTCATAGAGGTTGACCAAAGCGGACTTAGATGTCTGTATTACCTTTATTTGCTAGGGGTGTTGTGCTAGAGTGAGCATCTGAAGAGACATATGCTTAAATATAATAAGCAAAAATTGATCATGTGCAAGATGCATGAGAATAATAAGAATTAGGCAACTAACAACGGGAAGGTTTTATGAAAAAGCAAGCTTTAAGAAAAGGGTTCCTGGGTTTACTTGGAATGGTTTTCTCGACTGTGTTATGGGCCCATGGTGGCGCCAAAGGTACGGACACAGACCAATGTAAATTTGAGCTGGAAAAAGATCACTGGATTCATTACACCGCTTATGAGCCTAAAGCCTATCCAGCTGAAGAATTCTGCGGCAATTTGCCTGATTTGAACACACCTATCCAGTTGGTTTTTGACTATCAAGATGAGCGTTATCGTAAACGTGCTATCGAATTTGAAGTAACCAAAGAACCAGAAGGCACACGCGTATTTTATATGCCTTCCGAAAAACATAAATCCGGCACTGTGGTTTTAAATTTGCCTGAAGGTGTTGCTGACGTGAGTAAATATTTAATTCACATCACCTTATTACCTGAAAATGGTGGTGAGCGTCTTGATGCTCACATGGGTTTCCAAGCTGGTAAAGGTCAAAGCACAAGTCGCAGTGGATATGGCTTGTATTTGCTGATCTTGCTCGGAGGTTTGTATTTTGTCTACTTGTCTAATGCAAGTTTCAAAAGCAAAGTGGATGCCCTGATTGGCAAAGCGAAAGAAATGTAAGACAGCCGGCCCTGCGGTTGTTCCGCGGGGCCGTTAATTTGATACCCGATTTTATTCAAGACCCGATACAGAGAGCAAACTATGGACAAAATAGTCATTTTAGCCACCTTAGTTGGCGCACTGTCTGTGACTCCAGTTTCTGCTAAAGAGTTTCAAAACCACACCAACATGATGAATCATGGCGATGGCCATTTGATGGATATGGATGGTGGCATGGTGATGGGTCAAAACACTGATACTCTTCCTGGTGGCTGTGACAAGATTGCTGCCACAAAAGAAATAACAGTTCGTGCTGGACACAAATTCTCTGAAAAGTTTCCTGGCACCATGTATGCCTTTGATCAGCAAGAGTTCCAGTTTGAACCCTGCACCAAATTGACTGTGCATTTCATCAATGAAGATGATATTCGTCATCAATGGATGATGCATGGCCTACCCAAATATTTATACCCTAAAGGTATGTTCCACCTAGAGGTCAGTGGCCCTGGTGAAGTGTCCGGTACATTGATACTGCCGCCCGGCGACAAAACTTATTTGGTTCATTGCGATATTGCCCAGCACATGGAAAAGGGCATGAAAGCCCAATTGAAAGTGGGTAAAGGCGCTGAAGACTTACCAAGTATTCCAGGCGTGACAACCAGTGTTTTTCCTGACGACTATAGCGGAAAGCCCTATTCTGCAGAGGAAGCGGCGGCTAATGCAGCTCCCGTCACTGACAGCAGCACACCTAGTCCTGTGCCGACTCCAGCCTCTTCCGCAAATGGCGCCGAAACTGATACAGGTTTATCTGGAACGACTGTGATCGGTATTGCCTTGGGTTTCTTGTTAGCACCGATTCTGGCAAAACGCTACAAGGGTATGAGTCCAGGTGAAATTGTTGCAGCGCTGATTGAGTCAGCCAAACGCAGTCTCAAACAGATCGTTTCACTATTAAGCGGTATTTTCAGCAAAAGTGGAACCGCTAAAACCTCTGCAAGCATCAAAAAATAACAACATCACTCTCCTGGATCGGAAATTCAGGAGAGTTCTTTAGTTTATGCCCTCTCTAGAAACTTTCGGTCTGCCCGGTTTATTTCTCAGCGCATTTATCTCGTCTACAGTTGCTCCGGGTGGTTCTGAAGCGGTATTAGCCTATTTAGTAAACCAGCAATTTGCCCCAATTCTTGAACTTATCGTGATCGCTACCCTAGGCAATACCCTGGGAGCACTCACAACATGCTGGCTAGGTGCCTGGACTGCGCAAAAATATCCCAGTAAGCAACTCGACAATAAATACCATCAGCGTTCATTGAGGTGGATTACTCGATGGGGCATCTGGGCATTATTATTCTCCTGGCTGCCGGTAGTAGGTGATGCGCTATGCTTTGCAGCCGGTTGGCTGAAACTCTCTCGCATCGGTTGCGTACTCGCTATAATGGTCGGCAAATTATTACGTTATACCGCCGTTGCCTACGCTTTTACTCTGTAATCTGACCACTCATGGCTTTGTTCGAATTACCTCATTTTCCAGCGACTGACAGCAACGAAGAACACCGTCGTCGTGATTATTTCATCGCCGCTTTTACCTTTGTCACCGTCACCATCTGCCTGACAACCGACGGATTTGCCCCAAAATATTTCCAATATATTTTGGCTGCCTTTGGCTGGTTATTTTTATTGGCGTTTCTGAAAGGCGAATGTAAATATGTACGCACCCAGGTCGCTGTAGCGGTCAGTTTTGCTGTGCTGGGCGAATACTTCGCTTCAATTT
>RFQK01000056.1 GCA_009925045.1 Methylococcaceae bacterium | reverse complement strand
GTTTTCCATAGGATGGTTGATCAGAATTTTTAATTCACTGTAATGTTCAAAAGCTGTGATTTTAAGTTTAGTGGCTGCCATTAACCTGTCCCACAGCCGCCTTTCATGACATTGACCCAGCGTTTGTTAAACCAGCACACCCCGTCTGCCTCAGCAATCAGCCAGACATGACAACTTTCTGCCATTTTGATGCGGCAACTTAAAAAGGGCAAAACCCCGTCTGGTATTTCCCATTGCAGAATTAATGGGGTAGGGTTTTTTTCCACCAGAATGCGAAGACTGCTGATATGGCTCAGATCAGTTTGAATTTGCATGGGAACGCTGGCACCATCTTCGGCGTTTTCAGGTATTTGTATTTGCAGTTGGTCACTTTGTCGCCAGTCCCCAAGCAAGTTAAGTTGCTGCAGAACTTGGTCCATTGATTGATGAGCAAATAGTCGGCTAGGCCAGGCCGCGACGCTTGGAAAGGGTAGGGAAGCCAGCAAACAACCGAAGCCAGTCTTAAGCATTTTGCTAAGGAACTGGCGACGATCAATGGCATGGCCTTTCATACAAGGAAATCAGGCGAGTTGTATGGATTGAGCCAATAAGTTGATGGCATTGTGCATACCGGTTTTTAAATTGGCTTCAATTTCTGCCATGGTGATTTCTTCGCTTTCGATACCTGCGCCCCAGTTCGCTACGACCGAGATATTGGCATAAGGTATTTCCAGCTCTCTGGCCAGAGCAGCTTCTGGCATACCGGTCATGCCTACCAAGTCACAGCCGTCTTGTGCGAGTCGGCGGATTTCAGCAGCTGTTTCCAGTCTGGGGCCTTGGGTACAGGCATAGGTGCCTGTAGGCACTACATCGAGATTGATGGCTTGTGCCGCTTGCAGAATACGTTGACGTAAACCTTGGTGATAGGGATAGCTAAAATCGATATGCGTGACATGTTCAAGATCATCCGCAAAAAAAGTGTGCTCGCGGCCATAGCTGTAATCAATTAACTGATCCGGAATGGCGATCACCGCTGGTCCCATAGCGGCTGTTATGCCACCAACTGCGGCAACGGCAATAATTTCCGTCACACCCAGTTGTTTCAGGCCCCAGATATTGGCTCGGTAGTTGATCTTGTGCGGCGGTAGGCGATGAGGGTTGCCGTGGCGCGCGAGAAAAACTAATTGTTTACCGTCCAATTCCCCGAATACATAAGCCGACGAAGGCGTTCCGTAGGGGGTTTCGAGTGCTTCGCTATGGGTAATAGTGAGGCGATCAATAGCCGTCAGACCTGTCCCGCCGATAATAGCAATTGTCATGATTCATCCTTGCAGGCATAGATGCCGTTGGCATTGCGTAAATAAGTTTTATAATCGAGTCCAAAGCCATACAGATAGTGGTTGTCGATTTCCAGTCCCACAAAATCGGCTTGCACAGGCTTTTCCCGTCCAATCTGCTTATCCAGTAATACTGCGCTGTATACCTGATCGGCACCCTGATCACGACACCAAGCAATAATCGCCGCTAAGGTGATGCCTTCATCGAGAATGTCATCGACGATGAGTACCGTACGATTCCGCATCTCAGTGGTGGGTTGATATAGCCAGTGCAAATCACTGCCGGCGGTATTATGGCCATAGCGGCTGGCACGAACACTGTCTAGCGTGAGTGGAAAGTTTAAGCGCGGTAATAAATGGCCAGTCGCAATAATGCCGCCATTAATCACGCATAAAATCAGGGGATTGCTATCAGCAAGTTGAGTCGTAATAGCCTCAGCCATTGCATCCAGTGCAGCGTCTAATTGCTCACGATTGACAAGACAGACAGCCTTTTCTTGAACCTTGTTAATTTCTTCTAACATCTCAGGCGCAGAGTGAGGTGATTTTGTTGGATAGGTTTTGCCAGCGTTCTGAGCTGAACAGCGTGTGGGTATCAAATTGTGGCTGTCCTAACATAGCTCTGAGACGGCGTTGACGGTCACTGCTGGGAGAAAATCGCATGCCGTCTAAAACCTGTTCAGCGGCTTTAGGATTATTACAAACCAGCAACATATCACAGCCAGCTTCATCAGCGAGTCGAGCACGTTCCAGAAAATCGCCGGCAATCGCAGCGCCTTCCATGCTGAGGTCATCACTAAATATAGCACCGTCGAATTTGAGTTCGCCTCGGAGGATTGTCTGTATCCAAAAGCGTGAAAAACCCGCGGGTAAGCGGTCAAGCTGAGGATAAACGACATGAGCCGGCATGATGGCTTCCAGACCCTCTTCAATCAGACGTTTGAATGGCAAAAGATCGTGGCTGCGTATGGTTTCCAGATCACGATCATCTTCGGGCAGAGTCAGGTGTGAGTCCAATGCCACACTGCCATGTCCGGGAAAATGTTTACCCGTAGCCGCCATACCAGCGGATTTCATGCCTTTACGAAAATTTGAACTTAATTCGGCGGCTCGCTGCGGGTCTTGAGAGAATGAGCGATTACCAATGATCTGACTGATACCACAATCAACATCCAGCACCGGAGCAAAACTAAAATCGACACCGACGCTGAGAACTTCAGCGGCCATTAACCAACCCGCATCTTCAACCAGTTCAGGCTGTTGTTCAAAAACAGCCATTGCCGGCAGGCGTGTAAAACCGTTTTGAAAGCGTTGCACACGACCACCTTCCTGGTCGACGGCAATCAAAATATCCCCGCCGCGCGCCGCGCGGATACTGTTAACCAGAGCCTTAACCTGTTGTGGATTGTCATAATTGCGAGCGAAAATAATCAAACCACCGGTATTTGGATGGGCGATTTTTTCACGATCCAGGGCATCAAGCTCATGGCCAGCGACATCAATCATGATCGGGCCAATGGGTAGAGTCGTCATACGTCTGTTGGGTAATCGATTGGTTAATGAAAGTCTCAGCGTTTGCAGGCTATTCCGGTTTTTTACGCTTGACTGAGGTTGAACTCATGCGTTTTTTGGATTTGGCCTTTTTTACCAGTGCCGGATCAATGCGTGAAATCTGAATAGGCTTGCCCGCAACCCGGATTTTTTTCAGGGCTTGGAACAAGTCTTTCGGCATACCGGCAGGGAGTTCAACCGTGCTATAGGTTTCTTCAATTTTGATCCGTGAAATATGTTCACCGGCTATTCCGGATTCGTTAGCGATGGCGCCTACAATATTGCCAGGTTTAACACCATCATTGCGACCCACTTCAATGCGGAACAATTCCATGGCAATTTTTGAGCCACCGCGTTCTTGGCTTTCTTTATCAGCAATGTAAGCAGGTGTTGCCGCGCGGCTTTTATCACGTGGACGCTCGTTTCGGTCCTGACGATCGTTGCGATCACTGCGATCGTTTCTGTCGGCACGTGCCTTTTTGCCAGAATCTTTAAGCAACAAGGGGGTGCCACCCTGGAATAATTTCGCTAATGCCGCCGCAATGTCTAAAGCAGGCACATCATGCTCGATTTGATACTGACTGATCAGTTGCTGATAAAAACTTAATTCTTCAGCCGCTAAGGTATCGGTGATTTTTTGTTTGAATTTATTAATCCGAGTATTGTTAATAAATTCAGTAGAAGGCAGTTGCATTTCTTCTACTTTTTGGCGTGTAGCTTGCTCAATATTAGCCAACAGACGCTTTTCACGGGGAGACACAAACAGAATGGCATCTCCGGTACGACCCGCACGACCGGTACGACCAATACGATGAACATAGGATTCGGTGTCGTAAGGAATATCGTAATTCACTACATGGGTAATTCTGTCGACATCCAGACCGCGGGCGGCGACGTCGGTGGCAATCAGGATATCTAACTTGCCGCTTTTCAAGTTGTCGATAGCACGTTCACGCAGGGCTTGTGACATATCACCGTTAATCGCAGACGCTGAAAATCCTCGTGCCTCGAGTTTTTCGGCAACTTCAATGGTTGCGGTCTTGGTCCGAACAAAGATGATCATGCCGTCAAAGGTCTCGGCTTCCAAGATACGGGTTAAAGCATCCATTTTGTGCAAGCCGCTGACATACCAGTATCGTTGACGGATGTTCGCAGCGGTTGCGGTTTTAACCTTAATGGTGATCTGTTCAGGATTATTGAGATAACGTTGAGCAATATGACGGATTTCAGAAGGCATGGTGGCTGAAAACAGCGCTGTCTGGCGGCTTTTTGGCGTTTGTTCCAGAATCCATTCGACATCATCAATAAAGCCCATACGCAACATTTCATCGGCTTCGTCCAAAATCAGCGTCTTGAGACCATCCAATTTGAGCGTGCCACGACGCATATGATCCATGACACGACCCGGCGTACCAACGATTACATGGGCGCCACGGTTTAACTGACGCAACTGACTGGTGTAATCCTGGCCACCATAGATCGGTAACACATGAAAGCCCTTGATATGCGAGGCATAACGCTGAAAAGCCTCAGCGACTTGAATAGCGAGTTCGCGTGTTGGAGCAAGTACCAAGACTTGCGGATCTTTTTGATTAATGTCTAAGCGTGATAACACCGGCAGGGCGAATGCCGCTGTTTTACCGGTTCCGGTTTGGGCTTGCCCCAAAACGTCACGCCCGGCAATAACAAACGGAATAATTTGGGCCTGAATCGGAGAGGGTGTTTCGTAACCTACACTTTCTAAAGCTTTAAGAACGGCGGGGGATAATTGGAGATCTTGAAAAGAGGGCGCTTCTGCGCGACTATCGGACATGAAAAATACCTGTAGAAAATTCTGAGAAGCCGAACGGCGATGCCGACGGATAGCCCATTGTACCTTAAAAGTGGAATATCCGTCGTGAAATCAAAGAATGAAAACAGCTAATTCGCTTTATTTTTTGAATAGTTACGACAAATAAAGATAAAAAACTGGCAACCGAATATCAAATTAGCCATCAAAAGATGAACCGGTTGCGCAATAGCAGGAAACCCCAGTCTGTCCAAACTCACGCCTGCTAAAATAGCTATCACCACCAAGCTCGCAAGCAAGCAAGCCATCCGAAACAGCAAATGCGTAAAATCACTCTGTCTGACTATTTGCCAGCCCAACCAAAGATTGGTGAATAAAATCAAAGACGAAAAGGAACGATGGACATAGAAAATGATAGGAAAACTGTCCCGCCAGTATTGTCTTTCAATGTATTGATGCTCATGGGCAATAAAATCGACAGCCTCACGTACTTGAGTGCCCATGGTGATTTGTAACAGGGTCATGCCCATCGCTATCTTCAGTACTGTATCGAAACGCTCGCTGAGCCAATTCGTATTTAAGGCCGTTAACAGCGGTTTCTGGGAGCGGGCAATCGCATAAATCAATAGGGCAACAATAAACAGTGCCAATAACATATGCAGAGTGATCATTAAGGGTTTGAGATTGCTGGCAACGACCGCTGAACCTAACCAGCCCTGAAACCCCACCAGTAAAAAGACTGACAAGGCTAAATAGAAAATGCTTTTGTCGTCTTTCAGATAATGTCTTGATGACCAGGCGGTTAAGAATATGCAAAAACCAATAGTGACGCCAATCAGTCGATTGGTGTATTCGGTCCAAGTTTTGACCGGGTTAAATGCTGTATTTTCATAGCCTCGGGCGGCATAGATTTCATGATAATTTGCCGGTAATTCGGCTTCACTGGTGGGAGGGACCCACTGCCCAAAACAGGTTGGCCAGTCAGGACAACCCATGCCGGCGCCCGATGCACGCACAACACCGCCGACGAAAATCACAAAATACACCGCGAATATAGTTAAAACGCCTAAACGGCGAAAACGTGCGGCAGTTTGTATATCAATCATGAATGCTCCTTACTGCAATAGCTCAATGGTAGTCAGGTCTGAATCATGAATCGCAAACGTCCCGGAGTGATCGTTTTCCAGATTAAGTACCATTAAAATACGGGTGATTTGCTGATAAGACTGGGCAAACAGCACATGTCCCACAGTTTGTAGTGATTGTGGATCAACTACAGACTGTCCAGACGGGATGTAGATGTCCGCATCAATTTGCCCCGCATAAAGTTGGCGTTTGTTTTTTCCTAAGTAATGGGTTCTGGCAATAATTTCCTGTCCGGTATAACAACCTTTGTCCAGACTAATTCCTCCCAGAGTATCCAGACTGAGCATATGCGGGGTGTAGTTTTCCGACTGATCAGCTTCAAACCAAGGCAGACCTGCACGGATATCTTCGAATCTCCACCAGGCATTTTCACCCTTAGGCTGCGTGTCAGTCGCGGGAAATTCCGATGTCAAAAATAAATAGCGCGATTGATTGACTGAGGGGATTTTTAACAAACAGCGACTATCCTGAATGCTACATGCAAAATCGGTCAACGGTAATGCCAGATCAAGTAGAGATGCAGACTGAGAGCTTAAGCCTAGTACAGAGCTTCCCAAACGACTTAATTTAACCGCTGAACGGAGTACATACATTTGTAAACGTTTCTGCACCTGTTCAACCAGACTCGTGGGTAATATCAGCCAAAAACCATCAGCGTAGGGAACGACGATCAGGATGCTGATGACACGGCCTTTGGCTGTGCAATAAGCGGCAATACTGGCTTGCTCAGGGCTTAAAGTTTTGATGTTACAACTGAGTTGGCCTTGCAAAAAACCGGCGCTATCGCTGCCAGTGACGGCAATGACCGACAAAAAGTCCAAATTATAAATATCTGCGGCTGAATTCAATGTGTCTGTCTCATATTGGATATGTTGCCATTATAAACCTAAGCCTTCTCAGCATCTAAGAACGGATATGCCAAACAATACAATAGAGCTGAATTTTTACCTCAAGCCATCTAGGCTGGCAAATATTTGGATGACAAGTTGCCATTCTCTCGCGTTCATTTCGATAGCCTTTAGTTATTTACCACAGGCGCTGAAAATTGGGTTCTTGCTCATGGTGAGCATGAGCGGATTTTTATCACATTGGCGAAACAGAAGAGATCAACAGTTAGGCACGCAAATATGCTTGACTGCTAGAAAAGGATGGCAAATAAAAAACGGCCAAGAGCACTTGCTTTCGATTGAGATTCTACCCAGTACTTGGATGTGTGCCTGGTTAGTCTTGTTGCACTATCGCAGCAATCAGCAATTTTATGTCAGGCCAATTTTTTGTGATGCCTTGGATAAAGAAGCGTTTCGAAGACTGCGGGTTTATTTGCGGATAAGTGCTGATGGTATCCGTTAAAGAATCTGCGTGATTGGATAATTAGGTACCGCTCTGTATAATTCGCCACTTTCTGCTTAGGCAGCTCACTTTTTACAACAGCATTCGGGACATTATGGCTCTTTATTGCGGCATTGTTGGTTTGCCCAACGTCGGAAAATCTACACTTTTTAATGCCTTAACCAAGGCTACGATTGCGGCTGAAAATTACCCTTTTTGCACCATAGACCCTAACGTTGGTGTTGTGCCGGTGCCTGATCCGCGCATGGATAAGCTTGCTGAAATCGTCAAGCCAGAGCGTGTTTTACCCACCACAATTGAGTTTGTGGATATCGCCGGTTTAGTGGCGGGTGCCTCCAAAGGTGAAGGTCTGGGTAATCAGTTTCTGGCGAATATTCGTGAAACTGATGCCATCGTTCACGTGGTCCGCTGTTTTGAAAACGAAAATGTAATTCATGTAGCCGGTCAGGTTGATCCGATTAATGATATTGAAGTCATCAATACCGAATTAGCACTCGCTGATATGGGATCAGTAGAACGGGCTTTACAAAAAACGGCTAAAGCCTCTAAGTCAGGCAACAAAGACGAATTGGCTCGCAAACAAGTTTTAGAGCGTGTGTTGGAACAGTTGAATAAAGGCGATGCTGTCCGCGCTCTTGGGTTGACTGAAGATGAAGTCAAATTGATCAAAGAACTGTGTCTGATTACCCTCAAGCCGGTCTTATACGTTGCAAATGTGCAAGATGATGGCTTTGAAAATAATCCCCTGTTAGCTCAGGTACAGGCATATGCAGCCAAAGAAGGTTCGAAAGTGGTTCCGGTATGTGCCGCAATTGAAGCTGAAATTGCTCAGTTGGACGATGAAGAGAAAAAAGAGTTTCTGGCTGATCTGGGCTTAGACGAGCCTGGTTTAGATCGCGTAGTCCGAGCAGGTTATGAATTATTAAGTCTTTCAACCTACTTCACTGCCGGTGTTAAAGAAGTGCGTGCCTGGACCATACCGGTCAATGCCACTGCGCCTCAGGCTGCCGGTGTCATCCACTCGGATTTTGAAAAAGGTTTTATTCGTGCTGAAGTTATTGCATATGAAGATTACGTTAATTTCAGTGGCGAGCAGGGTGCTAAGGATGCCGGTAAGTGGCGTTTAGAGGGTAAAGAATATAAAGTGCAAGACGGTGA
>RFQK01000055.1 GCA_009925045.1 Methylococcaceae bacterium | reverse complement strand
GGCCTGAGTCTACCAGAACACCCCATAAGTCAAATGAGCAAGCGCTTTAGTTACTTTGTAAATTTGATCCAGACTTTGGCCATAAAAAAGGCCTGCAATTACTTGCAAGCCCGGTCTTTAATCAAAACTTCTGTGAGTCGCTTAATAAAAGCGAACTCGGATTAAAGCGCTTTATAAAGCGCAATCACTTTATTCAGTTCTGTAGTCGCTTTTTCTACATTGCCATTTTTAACCTGAATTTGTGCTTGGATCAGGCTGGCATAGGCTTTTTTGAATGCAGGTGAGGTATCCGCCAAAGTTTCAGCTGAGTTACGAGCTGCTTTAACTTTGATAGTCGCTGCAGCAAAATCACTTTTTGTAACTTCAACCAAAGTCGATTCTAAATTGGTCACGATACTGCTGACCGCGCTCGCTGATGATGCTGCTTGAGCATCTTGCGCATAAACACTAGGGCTAACCATGACCAGAGCGCTTGCAAAAATAACTAAAGCGGATGCGTATTTGAAAACTTTCATCTTAATATCCATTAATTTTTTAAAAAGTCCAATTCTGTAAATTTGTAATCGCAGAATAAGAAATCCTTCGCTGTTAGTAGCAAAATTCGAATCAACTCCCTGATAAAGAAAAGGAATCCAAAAATGGCAAATAAAAGGCCCAGTAAATCCTCTGTATTATGGATTAGTAAAATTCTAATTGGGTGATCTGGAACTGCTTAACGAGTTCCGGGTGGGATCATAACGCATTTAATTAAACCTGTTATGACGAAAACGTTAACAAACGCTATTATTAGTCTTTATATCAATTAAGCACCCTCATCAAGATTTCGTCATGAAAAATCCATTACAATTCAAACGGAGAAACCCACCCTTCTTATGGCGTCTGAAATGGTTTCTAGTCTTACTCACCATTGGCTGCATGGAAATTTTGCCAATACCTGTGACCGACTCCATCTTGATATTTGTGCTGATTGCCCGACCGCTGTGGTTTAAAAACACCGTTGATAAACTGTATTCACACTTGTCGGAATACGATTAGCTGACTATTTTCTGGGTACGGTAAAGGTCGATTTCATTGATGAGTTGGCATTACAACCCTCTTCTCCGCACCAGAACTGGTCACCGCAACCACCCAGAAATAATGCACCTAAAATAACCAAAATCGCTTTGCTTTTTTTCATCATGTACTCCTTGGTTCACGTTAATGTTTTAGTTTGAACCATGTTTCCATGCCAAAGGTTTAAGTCAAGAGCGCCTGATAATCCTGAAAATCCATAGGATACAAAACAAAGCCCTACCCCCTTGGTTTATAATTAAGGATTATTTGAAGCAACATCCTATTTCACCAAGGTTACTCTATGATTATTAAGCCAAAAGTTCGTGGTTTTATTTGTACCAACGCCCATCCGGTCGGTTGCAAAGCCAATGTTGAAGAACAAATCGCACTGATAAAAGCCCAAGACTTCAGCCATGATTCGGCTAACCACAGCGCCCCTAAAAACGTTTTAGTGATTGGCTGTTCAACCGGCTATGGCTTGGCTTCGAGAATTACTGCGGCGTTTGGCTATGGTGCCAAAACTTTAGGCATTTGCTTTGAACAAGCACCCTCTGACAAAACCGGATCAGCCGGCTACTACAATACTGCAGCCTTTCATGATGCAGCGAGCGCAGAAGGTCTGTATGCCAATACCATCATAGGTGATGCTTTTTCTACCGCCATCAAAAATCAGGCAATCGAAGTTATCAAACGCGACCTGGGCAAAATTGATTTAATTGTCTACAGCCTCGCTTCCCCAAGACGCACAGATCCAGTCACTGGCGAGGTTTATTCTTCTGTTCTCAAACCTATCGGCAACGAATACACCGCCAAAAACTTTAATACCGATAAATTAAAACTCAACGAAATCACCCTGCTACCGGCTACTGAAGAAGAAATTGCCAACACTGTAAAAGTGATGGGCGGTGAAGACTGGGAGTTGTGGATTGATGCCTTGAAAGATCAAGATTTGTTGGCTGATGGCGTCAAAACAGTCGCCTACACCTATTTAGGTGACAAATTGACCTGGCCAATCTACGGACAAGCCACTATCGGCAAAGCTAAGGAAGATTTAGACCGTGCCGCTCGCGCCATCAACAGCCGTTTAGAAAACTATCAAGGCTCTGCTAATGTGGCTGTTTTGAAAGCTTTAGTGACACAGGCTAGCTCTGCAATTCCCTTGATGCCTCTGTATCTGTCAATTCTGATCAAAATCATGAAAGAAGATGGCACTGACGAACACTGTATTGAACAGGCACAACGCTTGTTTACTGAGTGTTTATATAGCGACTCACCACGTATTGACAGCGCTAATCGCTATCGAGTGGATGAAAAAGAATTAGATCCAAGCGTGCAAAACCGTGTTGAGGCTATTTGGGCCGCTGTGAATGAAGACAATGTCTTAGACTTGATCGACTTCAATGCCTATAACCAAGACTTCTTAAAGCTGTTCGGTTTTGGTATCGAAGGAGTCGATTATGACGCGGATATTAGCCCGCTGGTAGCCACCGTCTTGTAATCTGATACGACTGCTCAATTAGTCAGCGATGGTCCATCTTTAGAAGCCATCGCTGACTATTGATCTATTCTGACTAAACACCAGATTTAAGTTTAGTCATTTTGAAGACTGAATTAAAACCGTCTCGACCAACCTAGTTGCAATGAAAACTGGGTCATCGACAAATCGATATTCTGTCCAGCATAAAAGGCATTAGGCCCAGTGATGGTTTTCAGTGGTGAATACATCGCGGCAAAACTAATCTCATCTTTTTCATTCAGGGCATAACTCAATCCACTGGTCAGATGCCATTCCTGAACCCCCGGCGCCAGAATGTTGAACAACACTTCCGAACCCTCAATGGGTTGTTGTCCGTAGCTCACACCACCCCGTAGAATCAAACGATCGTTTTGTTTCCATTGGGCACCGAATTTATAGATAGTCATATCATTCCAGCCAAAACCCGGTCCACGACCTGTACCCAACGCCACGCCTTGGAGAAGAGGGGCTAAAGGATTACCGACTGATTTGATTTCACTGTATCGGATATGTTCTACATCAAAATTAGTCGTCAGCCTAGCAGTGGCATCCCAAGATAAACCGACATTAAAACTATCCGGGATATCAAATCCGCCTTGTTGCGCAAACAAGCCTTGATAACGATCAAACTGTGACATATAAATGCGGCTTTTATAGGAAGCCCCTAAACGCAAGCCTTGAATAATTTCGGCTTGACCACCGACACGAAACCCAGCGCCAAACGAGTAATCACGACCGCGATCACTCACACTACCCGGGTCGCTGGAAAAATTAGAAAAAGCACCCAAACCTCTCGCCTTGAAGGTTTGCGCGGCAAAAATCGGTGAAATACCCAGCGAATAGCGGTTATTGTCAAAAGAACGGGCATAGGTGCCGACAATAAAGGCTTGCGCCATATCAATACCGGTTCGACCACCGTAGAAAACACCTCCTGGATAACCAGGCGCATTGTGGACATTTTTCCAGTCGGTGTTCATACCACCGTTGCCGTACAGTGCTAAACCAATTGACTGTTGATTATCCAGTTTATGACTCCAGCCCAGCGTACCCACCGGAAAGAAATTGCTTTCGCTATTTTGGGTACCCGCAGTCAATGGCATTTCACCCTGTTGAGGCTGATGTGTACCGTTACTGACACTGTATTGACGAAAAGGTGCAAACAACTCCAGTTCACCATCCAATCGATCTCCAACGTTAACCAATCCCGCTGGGTTGATTGCTGCAGCGGCAATTGCATCTTGAACCTGTGCAGTCCCTGCACCCGCCATCGCTTTATTACGTGCCCCGTAGCCATGGGCAAAATAGCCATTTGTTGCGTAGGAAAAAGAGGAAACGCTGCTAAGCGCCAGCAGCGAAAAACTGGTTGCGAACAAAGAGGTTGTTAATTTCATACATAATCCAAAAAAAATTTGGAGTGCATTGTAACAGTCCAAAATCCAGACCCGAAACGCTGATCGGGCATTTAGTTATCAAAAAAATGTATAAAGAACACAAAAAACCGATGTTTTTCAATTAACCAACAAGTCTCAGACGATCTTACATTGAATTAAACTATCTTCATCAAACGAGTAGACAGCACATAAGCGGTGATAGCCATCAGCAATCACTACTTTGCCGTTAAGCGGATCCCGAACCAACAATATGGGTGACAAATAATCGCCGGATTTAATTTTTTTCTGATCTTTTTTGACATGAGTATTACTGATACCCAACAACGAAAGAGATGAAGCCCTGAAAATATCCTTGGCTTTGAAACTGACTACCGGAGCAGACTTTAGATTTTCGACAAAACGAGCGGCATCTTCAGGATTAAAAATCAGGCTCAGATAGGCAAAGGCCGCAGGGTAATCGTGTAATTCTGGTTCAGGTAACCAGTTTAGGCTGTGGGCGTGTTTTTTTGACATATCAGATCCTTTGGGAAATCAGTGGCAGCAAGTCGTTTAAATTTTACGACGGTCTAAGGGATGCAGGCTAAATGCTTTACGACTGTGCTGCCACTGTTCCAGCACCGCCTCTATGTGTTGAGTACTTTCCGGGGTCAAAACCGTAAAACATTCACTGCGACGCACAAAAGACGCTAAAAAGTCAGCCATCACCCGCTGCTGAGTCTGGTAAACCGCTAGCGCTTTTCGTTTAAGACTCACTTCCTCAGCCGACAGATTAATACAGGCTCGTTTATGCCCTCTGACCGGCAAATCCGGCGGGAACACCATATTTTTATCACTCCAGTCTGAAGGCAAACCCCAGTCTGAACCTTCTGGCCAGTGTGGCCAGTGGATCAGATAAGCTAATAGCTTGGGATTTGATTTTGGATTCGCGTGTTTCTGCATCCATTCATGAATCGCCAACAAAGCAAACATCCCAAGTCCGGCATGATCAGAATCATCTTCCATGACATCCGGAAAGCTGATTATTGTGGGTTGAGTGTCATCTAGAATCGCAATTAATTCATTAAGCAAATCTTGACCATCTTGGCGCATACCCGGATCAACAGTGTCGCGATAAGGCACATGATCAAAACCGGTAAAATCAGAACGAAAGGGCTGATTATGTCGCCAGTGCGACACCAAAGCGGGATAGATAAAACCATCAGAAAAACCTAATAGGTCAAGGTGCAAAAAACCATGCCCCAGCAAAGCGGCCGCCAGTCGCGATTCATGAAGGCGTTTTTCGCCAAATAGCAAAAAATCGGATTTGTTAAGCCTTTTTTTACCCGTCTCGAGTTTAACTGCATCGACATAGGCATCCCCCGAAGTCACCACTACGGAACGGATTGAACCCGCCCCAGCATAAACCTGCTGAATTAAACCAGCCGAACTCAAGGTTTCATCGTCCGGATGCGGTGCCAGAATGAGTAAGCGTTCTCTTGGACCTATCCCAAGTACCGAGACTTCAGCATTTACGGATTGATGCCCCCCAAAACTTCCGATCAATACCAGGCACAGTCTTAGCAAAAGACTACCCTGTCGGGGAATAAACACCCGCTTCATGTTGATTTACGGAAAAACGACCACTGATGAATCCTAAGAGTTAATTTAGACTTTAATTCCCGGGCTTTTTGATAAAAATACAGTTTGTCGACTTGAGTACGAGCCCATATCAGCATGGTGCTGGTCGTTTCATATATCCATTTTAGCGGGCGATAGTAGAGCAATTGCGACTTGGTTAAACTAAAAATTCGAGATACCACCAAGGTGGCGAATAACTTAATCAGAATTTCTAAGCCTATGCCTTGCAAAAGCAAGCCCATACTCAGCATCTTCAAGGCTAACAAATTAAGGGGAGCGATCAGAATCACTGGCATAAAAAAACAGACCAAGGCCAAGTAATCGGCACTCATATACCTGTCCACCTCAAAATTAAACTGGGAAAGCCAGTGTTCTCCGGGATGAGGGTCTAGAGAATCAATTTGTTTGTGCGCGGTACTGCGTGATTTAGAGCGGGCCTGAGCGGTATCAGTAGCTGCGCAAAACCCCAATAGACTGAGTGCGACTATTCGGACAATAGCAACTAATACCCGATTGGCCCGCATAATTTTCAGACAGATTTACGAGAAAACCACATCTGGTAAATACTGAACACAATTTGTACTCCCATAGATAACCCCATCAAGGCTCCACTTAACACCACGACATATGCAAAACTGGAGATTGATTTGGTCAGAAACCACGACAAAATATCCAGCAACATGGCAAGAAACGGAATCACCATGGCAATCCGTTTGACATAGACGTTAATCTCGCACAACAAAAATATTTTGCCAATAAAATACAAAATAAAGGCAATCCCAAATAAATGTATATGCGACACCCTGACCAAGGCGGGCAAACTGGCGCCACCCGAATGAGCAACCTCCGATACCCCTTCAAACTGGGTCAAATCGGGTAGCGCAGGGTTGACGCTGGGCGTATGACACAGCACACAATCTCGGTTCAGAATCGGTGCAATTGTTTCTTCATACGCCTTTTTTTCACCGCCTTCGTGAATCCATTTCAGAATCACTTCTTTATCAGACTTGTATTTAAGATTGGGCAACATGATGCCTGTCACTGCATTGCCAAGCCGGGTTTGGTCACTAGAACCGTGATACATGATCACAATATCCTCTATGGATAAACCGGGTTTTCCATCGCGTCCCTGATGGGTGTAGTACATATTGACCAGTGCCATCAGATAACCAAGGCCAATGGTCAGCAAAAAAATGGTATTGAGGATCTTTTCGCTGCACGATATGTCTCTAAAGGTAACGTAATTGACCTTCATAAAATGGGCTTCCTATTAAAAAAACCGGCGAATTGCTTCGCCGGCAGTCCTGATAAGCTGAAACCTAAAATGTCAGCCAAGTATTAAAGTAAAGCGTGTTATTGTCACTGGCGCTTCGACCGTTGCCGGCAAAATAGTTTTTATCAGCCCCATCAAAACGGGTAAACGCAACATACTGCAATGCCAGTCGCAAATTGAAATAACTCGCCAGACCCGTGGTAGCTTGTTTACCAAAAGGCACATAATCCAGCTCAGTCGTGAAGTATTCTGCATTGAGTTTGGAAGGCGCAGTTGGATCTCCCCCCACAAAATAAATACCCGAATTCTGACTTCCATAATTTTTGTTATAGCCTAATGACAGACTATAAGTCTGATCGTAAGTATAGGAGCCGTTCACACCTAAGAAGCCGATTTGTTGATTAGGATTTTTGGATATCGAATTAGGAAAACTATAATTTAGTTGCTGCTGTTCCCGAATGTAACTGCCCTTAAATTCATAGATATGCTTAGTGTCAGCCAGATATTGATAATTAACATCTACCCCTAAATCGGTAAAACGATCGGAGACCCCAGAACTGACATCCGGCTGAATATCGGTCCGCATCCCAAAATGGCCCACTTCAAAATAATGTCCCTGCCAGTTCTTTTGTAAGGCCAAACGCCAGTAAGGTGCACCGCCATTAATTTTAACCGTACCATCCTGTGACCACTGACCCATCCCTTTTTGCGCATATTTGGCGAAACTGCTATAAGCCCCTGCTTCAAGGTAAACAATGTCATTGACTAAACTGTAAAAGGAAGCACCTCCTACTTGCCCACCAAGACTGGAGATGACCGGGGCCATAGTCGGCGATTTTTGGTAGTTTGAACCTACATAAGGGTAACCCCAAGCCTGAGTGGTATTCCAGAGATCCTGAACCGTCGGGTTATTATTAAAACTGACGCCATAAATCAGATAGTGATTTCCAATATCAGCCTCATCCGCTAAACGAATGTCAGTATTGTCCCAAGCAAAGCGGTTGGCATATCCATCATAGGTGACTTGAACCAACGCCCCCATTTTTTCGAGAATTTTGCCACCATAAAAAATAGAAGCCTGATCCAACGCGATGTTGTTATTAGAATTATTGGTAGCTAGACCTTTGTTGACTCTGTCTGCATTATCCGCATCGTCTTTTTTGGTATTAGTCAACGAACCCATAACCATGCCGCTGATACGGCTAGTTAACGCCTCATCTCCGCCGCCTTGCGTATAGCCTTTTAGTTTAAATTGTCTGCCAAGAGAATTCAGATCGGGCCCATAGGCCTGAACGTGACAAGCTGTGCACGCAAGACCAGTCTGACGGGCAAAACTGGGTAAAGCATGAACACTGGTTGAAAGCAAATACCCAAACAAAAACGCAAGGATACTAACTGACCTCATAAACATAGAATTAACTCACTAATAGTAAAAATATAATTTATGCACAATTCATGCCACGCATCCCGCTTATTATCTATTTGTTTTAAATGGGTTTATTTAAATCATTTCCAATATCGATTCGATCTATTGGTGGTAATCCACCGAAGGCGGCTTAAATGAACCATCTTTGCTTGAA
>RFQK01000054.1 GCA_009925045.1 Methylococcaceae bacterium | reverse complement strand
TTCAAAATCTTTATTTTCTCCACCAATCATAACAGTTAATTGGCCGTTTTCTGCACCAGCTTGTCCACCAGACACTGGTGCATCTAAAAAACCGATAGCGTGTTGGCTTAACAGGCTAGCGATCTGAATTGCCGTGTTGCTGCTGACGGTAGAGGTGTCGACAACGATGTTACCATCTGACAAGCCAGGTAACAGTCCGTTTATCACGTCGATTACATCTTGATCTGCGGAAACACAGGTGATGATTAAATCTGTTTGTTGGGCAAGTTCCGCCAAACTTTGGCAAGCCTTGACATTGAGTTCATTGCCAAGTTGTTCAGCTTTACTGGGCGTACGGTTATAAACCGCGACTAATTGGCCAGCTTTGGCCAGATTCCTCGCCATTCCGACACCCATGGCGCCTAAGCCCACAATTCCGGTGCGCATCTTATTTTTCCAGATAGGTGTAAGCGTTTAGCCCTGCCAGTAATTCCTGCTGAAAACTGGCTTGTTGAGCTGGGTTTAGATCACTGTCCGCCAGTTTTTGCTGATAGGCCTGTTTCAGCTGCTCGGTATCAATGTGAACATAATCCAGTAACTCACTGACATTTTCGCCAGCCATGAAATCGTTGAAGGCATAGCCGTCAGCGGTCAATTCCACATTGATGGAATGGGTGTCACCAAATAGGTTATGCATATCACCCAGAATTTCCTGGTAAGCGCCGACCATAAAAAAGCCGATCAGATACTGTTCATTGTCACCGATGCCATGTAATGGTAGGGTCTGACTGATATTCTGGTGATCAACATACTGATCTATACGGCCATCGGAATCACAGGTCAGATCTTGTAACACTGCCCGACGACTCGGCTGTTGATCTAAGTGATGGATAGGCATGATCGGGAAAATCTGATCAATACCCCAGATATCCGGGACTGACTGAAATAATGAAAAATTGCAGAACACCTTATCCGCGAGTTTTTCATCCAGTTCATGCAGAATCTCACGTTCTTGGTGATTGTCTGAATTGAGTTGTTGCTGAAGTTGCAAACAAATCCCCACGAAACATTGTTCGGCCTCAGCCAATTCGGGTAAGGAAACCTCGCCTTGTACAAAACGCGTTCTGGCGTCGTCGATAGCGAATTGAGCATTGTGGAAAGCTTCAGACAAATTGGTGTTGCTCACTGAGTTGCTCTGGTCAGCAGGCAAACGTTCTACTTCAGTTACATTAGTGATCAAGACCGCATGATGAGCCGTGATGGCTCGCCCGGATTCGGTAATGATATTTGGTTGTGGCAAATCGTGTTCACGACAGAACTCGGCGAAACTCCGCACAATGTTTTCAGCGTATTCCGAAACGCTGTAATTGATAGAACATTCCCGGCGTGAACCGCTGCCGTCATAATCGACACCCAGGCCGCCACCGGCATCAATTGTAGTAATGTTGGCGCCGAGTTCGCGCAATTCACGGTAAAACTGGTTGGCTTCTTTTAAGGCCAATTTGATGTCATGAATATTGGCAATTTGCGAGCCCATGTGGAAATGCATGAGTTGCAAGCAATCCAGCATGCCAGCCTGTTTAAGACGTGCGATCAACTGCAGGACTTCACTGGCGTGCAGGCCAAATTTGGATTTTTCTCCGCCACTGTTTTGCCATTTGCCAGCGCTAATTGTCGACAGTCTGACTCTGAGACCGATTAGAGGGGAAACCCCCAATTTTGCTGCTTCCTCAAGGATTAACTCCAGTTCGGAAGGTTTTTCGATGACGATAAACACGGACAGGCCCATGCGCTGGCCCATCAGTGCCATACGAATATACATGCGGTCTTTATAGCCGTTACAGACTATGGTGCTGCCTCGTTTCGCCAGGCCTAAGATGGCGAGAAGTTCAGGTTTGCTGCCAGCCTCCAGGCCAATATGTTCGGCACTGACAATACTTTCGACCACGTGGCCTTGTTGATTGACTTTGATCGGATAGACAGGGGTGTAGTGACCTTGGTATTGATGGGCTTGACGTGCGCTGTCAAATGCTTGTTGGAGCTGCAAAATTCGGTCACGCAGTATGTCGGTAAAACGAACCAGAACCGGGAAACTTAAGCCTTGTTCCTTGAGAGATTGTGCGACCTGATAAAGATCAATTTCGGTTGCACATGCCAACTGAGGTTTTACGCTGACGTGGCCTTGTTCGTTAATCGAAAAATAGCCGTTACCCCATTGCTGAATAGCATAGAGCTGCTTGGATTGATCTGTCGACCATTGCGAAATTGGCACGGAAGGTCCTCGTACTGTCATAAAGTGGCGTAAATTCTAAAGTATAATGTTTAAACTTATATGACTTTTTGAGGAATATTCATGCTTGACGATCAATGGTTCAGCGAAGCGCTCGCTTCAGATGGTTCGGCCTTTTCGCTGAAAATTAAACGCAAGTTGCACGAGGAGCAATCCGAGTTTCAGTTTCTGGAAATTTATGAAACCGAACATTTCGGCAATCTCATGGTCATTGATGGCTGCACGATGGTTTCAACGCGTGATAATTTCCTGTATCACGAGATGATGAGTCACACCGTTTTATTTACCCATCCTAATCCCAAAAATGTCTTGATCATTGGTGGGGGCGACTGTGGCACGCTACGCGAAGTTCTCAAACACCCCGGTGTCGAGCGCGCGGTGCAGATCGATATCGATGAACGCGTGACGCGTCTGGCGGAAATTTATTTCCCTGAATTATGCGAATCTAATAACGATCCGCGCGCTGATCTCAAGTTTATTGACGGTATCAAATGGGTCAAAGATGCGGCTCCTAATAGCATCGATATCATTATCATTGATAGCACGGATCCGGTTGGTCCTGCTGAAGGTCTGTTCTGCGCCGATTTCTATCGTGATTGCTTCAAGGCGTTGACCGAAAACGGCATCGTAGTCCAACAAAGTGAATCGCCGTTATTGCACATGAAAATTTTGAGCGAAATGCGCGGCGAAATGCAGGCAGCCGGTTTTGACCATCATCAAACGGTATTCTTCCCGCAATGCATTTATCCATCTGGCTGGTGGAGTGCCACTATGGCCAGCAAAAACCCGTTTGCTGCCTTCCGTGAGCAAGATGCTGCCAGTAAGACTTTTGATACGGTTTATTACAACAGCGACATTCACAAAGCCAGTTTGGCGATGCCAGAGTTCTTTAAAAAGGCCTTTGCCAAATAAGGCCTCGTTAAGGGTATGACGATTGACCGTTAATTCCTTCTGAATTCAGTCAGGCGTGGGTAATCTGGATGACCAACGTCTGACTTAAGTTGCCAGAATTTGTCGTTGCCGTTTATTGGCTAGTCCGGTTGTTTTCTGATTGTTAGCAGTATCCAGTAGAAATGCCGGTTTGGATTTTTCACGGCTTCTGCTGAAATCGGACTCCAGTGTCGCAATAGCTGTCGAACGTGGGATTAGTAGCGTTTCAGTCATCACTACCAGCAATAGCTCAAACAAACGTTTCAGGGCAATTTGCCAGGTACTGTCGGTTAAAGCATAAATGGCATCACTGATTTGCAGGAAACGTGCAAAAGGCTGATCGGCTAACATCAAAGGCAGACTGTTAGGAAACCGTCCTGAATTACCGATTAAATCCCAGAAACGCGCAAAGCGGTTCAAACGCTGCAGGGTGGCAAAATCCATGTCTCGGGTGGCCAATACCGTGTAGGGTGGATTTGGATCGTAGCGCAGCTGATACGCTTCATTATGACGATTAATAGGGGCTCCGCGTAATCGCTTGAGTATCCCAACCTGAATTTCCTGTGGGCCTAAAGAGTAGAGATGATCAAAACTTCTGCCGAAGCCTTCCAGGGTATCGCCAGGTAGGCCTACGATGAGATCGGCATGAATGTGAGCCTGACTGTGTTGGCGCAACCAACGCAGATTTTCGGCGCTTTTATGGTTATCCTGTTTACGGCTAATCCGTTGTTGTACTTCCGGATCAAAACTCTGAATGCCAATTTCAAATTGCAGTGTCCCGGCTGGGAACTTCGCAATCGCTTGTTGCAAACGTTCGGGTAAATGATCGGGAATCACTTCAAAATGCAGATATAAGTCGGGTGTTAAGCGTTGCAGAAAAAACTCCATGATGGCAACGCTGGTATCGACTTTTAGATTAAAGGTGCGGTCAATAAACTTGAAATGGCGGGTGCCGGCTTGAAACAAACGGTCCATGGCTTGCAAAAAGGCAGGCAAGGGAAATGCTTTGGCAGTCTGATCTAATGAAGATAAGCAGAACTCGCATTTAAACGGGCAGCCTCTTGAAGCTTCCACATAGACAATCCGCTGGCGGATATCGGTGTCGCTGTAAAAATCATAAGGTAGTTGCAAGGTGTCCAACGCAGGATTTTGACCATTGATTAAGCGCGCCTCGGGCGCTAAGCCATCGAGTAGTTGCTGACACAATGCCCTGAACTGAAGTTCACCTGGCCAGAATTTGTTCGACGATTTCGGTCGGACGCTGGTTGATGGTGAATTCAAGGATTTCGGTCTGTGCCTGTAAATCGCCCATATTGGCGATCAGATAGCGCAAACCGAAGGCGCTATGGATATAGCGGGCGTTGAGAGTACTCAGGACAATGTCGGCCATTGTCTGAGTGTTACCAGTAAGCGGCAACTAGGCCGGCAAAAACGGTCAGACCAAACCAGTGATTATTCAGAAATGCTTTGAAACATTTGGGTTTGTCCAAGCCGTGAATCAGCCATTGCTGATAGATACAAAAGCCGCTGGCGCCGGCGATCCCTAAAAAATAGGGCCAGCTCAGGTTTTCTAGAATGCCGACACTTATCAGTAAGCCAATGATGAGTAGCTGTAAGCCGGCCATGATTTCGCGCACGCGTTTTCCAAACAAAATCGCCGTCGATTTAACGCCAATTTTAAGATCGTCATCGATGTCGACCAAGGCATACATGGTGTCATAGACCAGTGCCCACAAGAGTACGGCCAAATATAAAACCCAGGCTACTGCAGGAATGGTATTGGTTTGAGCGGCAAACGCCATGGGTACGGCAAAGCCAAAAGCAGCGCCCAGATAGGCTTGTGGCCAGTGGGTGAAGCGTTTCATAAACGGATAGCTGGCGGCTAAAAAAGCCCCAATAAACGACAGCGCAATGGTAAAAGGGTTCATTAGCAGCACCAGTGCAAAAGCACTCAGGCACAGCCCGGCAAATAAAACCAGTGCCTCTTTGGGGTTGACTAAGCCTGCAGCGATAGGTCTTAACTGGGTACGAGCAACATGGGGGTCAAAGTCGCGATCAGCGTAATCGTTAATCACACAGCCCGCAGCGCGCATCAAAACAACGCCGCACGTAAAAACTGTGACCACCAGCCAGTCAGGTCGCCCCTGGCCGGCAATCCAGAGAGCCCATAAAGTTGGCCACAGCAAAATATAGATACCAATAGGCTTGTCAAAGCGGGCCAGCAGCCAATACTGACGGAGTTTGTCCATTAGTGACGGGCTCCCGTTTTATCCTTAATGGTCTGAATAATTGAGGTGGTGGAATGGCCTTCAATGAAAGACAGAATTTTCACTTCGCCTCCATTTGCCAATACACTCTCGTGGCCGGCGATGCTGGTAATGTCGGTGTAATCACCCCCTTTGACTAAAATATCGGGCAGTAATTGATCGATGACTTCTTTAGGGGTGTCTTCTTCAAAAGGCACGACCCAGTCCACACACTCCAAAGCGGCCAGCATTTCCATGCGGTGTGCCAGATTATTCACTGGCCGTTCCGGGCCTTTCAGGCGTTTGACCGAATCATCACTGTTAACCAGAACCACGAGTCGGTGACCGAGGGTACGCGCTTGTTGTAAATAGCGAACATGGCCGGGGTGGAGAATATCAAAGCAACCATTAGTGGCGACAATTTTTTCGCCAGCCAGTCGGGCAGACTTCATTTCAGCCAATAATTGTGGGAGTTCACAAACCCGACCACAATTCCGGCGCCCAGATTGGCCAGTTGCGTGGCTTCTGCCAGTGATTGTCGCGCCGCCAGACTGGCTGCCAACAGCGAAATGACGGTATCGCCGGCGCCGGTAACGTCGAAAACCTCTCGGGCATGAGTCGGGAGGTGCAGCGGTGGCTGATCTTTAGTCAATAAGGTCATGCCTTGCTCACCTCGGGTGACCAGCAAAGCCTCCAGTTGTTGTTCAGTGATCAGATTTAAACCGCGTTCGACAATCTGTGACTGGTCTGTACAGCGACCCACGACAGCTTCAAATTCGCTGAGATTTGGCGTAATGAGAGTGGCGTTGCGATAAATAGAAAAATCATGCCCTTTGGGGTCGACGAGAACAGGCTTATTCAACTGCCGAGCCAGTTGGATAAATTTCTGTACCTGATTCAGTGTGCCTTTACCATAATCAGATAACACCACCACTTGGGATTGGGCCAATTCGGCATGGAAAGTATGGAGGAGATGATCAGCACTGACGGCATGAAAACCATCTTCAAAATCCAGACGAATTAATTGCTGATGACGACTCATCACCCTTAATTTAGTAATCGTCGGATAATCGGCTATGGTTTCAAACAAGCATAAAACTCCCGCTTGTTTCAATAAGCTGCTTAAAGCCTCAGCGGGTTCGTCATTCCCTACAAAACCCAATAGCGAGACTTTTGCACCCAGGGCAGCGATATTCAGAGCGACGTTGTCTGCTCCGCCGGCACGTTGTTCGTTGTTCTTAACATGAACAACAGGTACTGGCGCTTCCGGTGAAATACGCGAGGTAGCTCCATGCCAGTAGCGATCCAGCATCAGGTCACCAACCACTAAAACCCGAGCGGCGGAATATTGAGGTAATTGCATAGCCTTGTCGACAGTTTGCCAAAATCAGCGTGTATTATAGCGGCTTGTTGAATTTCGCAGGTCAAAACCATGAGTATCACCATTTACCATAATCCTCGTTGCACAAAATCCCGTCAGACGCTGCAATTACTGGAAGACAAAGGCCATAGTCCACAAGTGGTCGAATATTTGAAGCAACCACCGAGTGTTGCGGAGTTAACGGCGATTATTGCTCAACTGGCTATCAGTCCCCGCCAGTTGCTGCGACAACAGGAAGAGGCATTCAAGACTGAAGGGCTCGCCGATCAAGAATTGACTGACAGGCAAATCATTGAAGCCATGGTGCGTTCGCCTAAGTTGATTGAGCGCCCCATCGTTATCGCTAATGGTAAAGCCGTGATTGGTCGGCCACCAGAAGCGGTACTAAGCATTTTATAAACAAATTTTCGAGGGCTAAGATGAGCAAAATTCTCATTGTTTATTACAGTCGTAACGGTAGTACCCGGCAAATGGCTCAGCAAATTGCCCGTGGGGTTGAGTCGGTTGCTGGCGCGGAAGCTGTGTTGAGGACGGTTCCCGAGGTTTCGACAGTGTGCGAACAGCTGGCCGATACTATTCCAGATTCAGGTGCTCCCTATGTGAGCCTGCAGGATCTGCAAAACTGCGATGGATTGGCCTTGGGGAGTCCGACCCATTTTGGCAATATGGCGGCACCGCTCAAGTATTTTGTCGATAGCACTGTTCCGCTCTGGTTTGCTGGTGGCTTGTCCGGTAAGCCGGCCGGCGTATTTACTGCAACCGGCAGTATGCACGGTGGACAGGAATCGACCTTGTTATCAATGATGTTGCCGCTGATGCATCACGGGATGCTGATGGTGTCTTTGCCCTGTAACGAAATTGCTTTGCGTGAAACTGTCAGCGGCGGTACACCCTACGGCCCAAGTGTTCATGCGGATGGCGACCATGAAATGACCGGGCATGAAAAACGCTTATGCTGGGTTTTAGGGGCGCGTCTGGCGAAAGTAGCCAATGCCTTAAAGACAGTATCCAGCTTATAAATTCAGACGAATACGCTCGGGGTTTTGTTGGGTGTCAACACTTTGCCAACTGATTCGGTACTTGCGACACAGCTGTTGTAAGTGTTGTTGATGATTGAGGAAGCGTTGAGCGTAGCGCTGACGCGTCAATGAGTCTGCGCTCTGGATTAGCTTAAAAGTTTTGCCGTCGGTAAAACGATAATCACCCCGATCGGGTAGATGGGCTTCCAGTGGATCGAACACCTGAATCAGGCTAAGTTCGCAATGTTGGCTCAGTTCGCAAATTTGCCGTTCGCTTTCAGCTTCAAAGCCACGGAAATCACTGATCAGATAAATTCGAGTGCCTGGATGGGCATAGCGTCTGAGACGTATGAGTTGATCAGCTAAGCTCAGGGGTTGTTGTGCGTGATGCCATTTTGGACTGACCAAGGCGTGCAGAAAATGTAACAGGGCGGCTCGACCGGCTTGCGGTTTAAGGATTTGATAGCCGTTATCGGTCATGATTTGACCGCCCACACGCTCTTGTTCATGCCAAGCGGACCAAGCCAGCAGGCCTGCCAGTCGCGCAGCTTGAACCGACTTAAAAACCCCACGGGTGGCAAACTGCATACTCAGACGATAATCAACCGCAATCATCACCGGCGTTTCACGTTCTTCTCGGAACAG
>RFQK01000053.1 GCA_009925045.1 Methylococcaceae bacterium | reverse complement strand
GCTGTCAAACTCCCCACAGAACTTAGATTAACAGCCCACCTTTCTTCTTGAACCGTTGTAGCAGCAACCACCGGCGGAGTTGGGGGCGTCATTTGGCTGACAGCCAGATTGATTTGAAAAAACTTATAGGCGAATAAACTACCCGTTAACAGGAGTGCGATTGCGGTGATTATGAAAATTCGCTTGTACATGCGGATATCGCTAGTAATGGATACGATCCATTCTACGTGAAGCGGATGCGAATGGGTAGAGAGTTGCAGCCGAAACTATTAACCAGTATCGACCGCATCCTAGATGAAATTGTCGAATCAAATCGACAATTAAATTAACCGGTGATTTTAAATTTCTCGCGTGAGGCGTCTACGATGTCACGCATTTCTTTGCCAGGCTTAAAATGAGGAACATGTTTTTCTGTTAATGAAACTGCCTCGCCCGTTTTGGGATTTCTGCCTAATCTGGCAGATCGATGATGCAAAGAAAAACTTCCAAAACCTCTAATTTCTATCCGATCGCCGCTTGAGAGAGTGTCACTTAAATGATCAACCATACATCTAACAGCTAGTTCGACATCTTTTAAAGCAAGATGCGATTGCTTAGCAGCTAATATTTCAATCAATTCTGATTTTGTCACATTCAACCCTGAATATTTGAAGAGTGACGCAACCCATCAGGTTGCGTCACTGTATTACAACGCTATTACTTATCGATTTGTTTAAAGATATCGCCCAAAGTTGCACCTGCGGTGTTTTGTTGCGAGTAATCTTTAATGGTGTTTGACTCTTCTTCAGCGTCTTTAGCTTTAATAGACAATGAAATCGATTTGGTTTTCTTGTCAACACCCACAAATTTAGCTTCGATTTCTGCACCCTCTTGCAGGAGGGTACGCGCATCTTCAACGCGATCACGTTGGATTTCAGAGGCACGTAAATAACCTTCCACGTTATCTGCCAAAGTAATCACAGCACCTTTAGCATCAACTTCTTTGATAACACCTTTGACTAAACTGCCTTTTTCATGCAAAGCAATATAGTTTTGGAAAGGGTCTTGCTCTAATTGTTTGATACCCAGAGAGATACGCTCACGCTCTGAATCGACAGCCAAGATAACGGTTTCAACTTCGTCACCTTTTTTGTAATTACGGATCGCTTCTTCGTCATTCTCATTCCAAGAAATGTCAGACATGTGAACCAGACCGTCAATACCACCATCTAAACCGATGAAGATACCGAAATCAGTGATTGATTTGATTTTGCCTGAGATTTTGTCGCCTTTATTGTGAGTAGCGGCAAATTCATCCCAAGGATTCGAACGGCATTGTTTCATGCCCAGTGAAATACGACGACGTTCTTCATCGATTTCCAGAACCATGACTTCAACTTCATCGCCCAACTGAACGACTTTAGAAGGATTGACGTTTTTGTTGGTCCAATCCATTTCGGAAACGTGAACCAAACCTTCAACACCTTCTTCAATCTCAACGAAACAACCGTAGTCAGTCAAGTTATTCACTTTACCGAATACACGGCTACCTGCTGGGTAACGACGGGCAATGTTTTGCCATGGATCTTCATCCATTTGTTTCATGCCAAGAGAAACGCGCGTTTTATCTTTGTCGAATTTAAGTACTTTGACTTTAATTTCTTGACCGATTTCCACACACTCAGATGGGTGACGAACACGACGCCATGCCATATCGGTGATATGCAAAAGACCATCAACGCCGCCCAAATCAATGAACGCACCGTAGTCGGTAAGATTTTTGACGATACCGGTAACAATAGCGCCATCTTGCAAAGTTTTAACCAATTCTTCTCTTTCAGCGCTGTACTCGCCTTCAACAACAGCACGACGTGAAAGAACAACATTGTTACGTTTTTGGTCAATTTTAATGACTTTGAATTCAAGGTCACGGTTTTCCAAGAACGCAGTGTCACGAATAGGACGAACGTCAACCAATGAACCCGGTAAGAAGGCACGCAGAGCGCCTACTGCAACAGTGAAACCACCACGAACTTTGCCATTAATACGGCCAATAATGGTTTCTTGGGTTTCAAAAGCTTTTTCCAGTTCAGTCCAAGCTTTACTTTTCTTAGCTTTATCGCGGGATAAAAGAGTGGCACCGAGACCATCTTCAAACAGATCCAGAGCAACTTCTACTTCATCGCCGACATTGACTTCCAAGTCACCATCAGCATTTAAAAATTGCCATTTTGGAATGACGCCTTCTGATTTTGCTTGTGTGCTGACGATAACAAATTCGTTTTCGATGTCGATTACGGTACCGGTTAACATTGCACCAGGACGCATTTCAGTCTTGGCAAAACTTTCTTCTAATAACTGTGCAAAGCTTTCGCTCATTTTTCTTTTTCCCTAGTTTGTCTAAACACCAGACAAACTCATAACGTGATAAAGTTAAAAAAAGTCGTCTTGGGACGACCGCCGTTTTCAGCCCTGTTGGACTAAATCTAGTACTCTCTGGATAACCTGATCGATGCTCATTTTTGATGAGTCAATCTCGATTGCGCCAGAAGGAATTGTGAGTGGAGCTGTTGCGCGTTGAGTATCGCGCCAATCTCTCGCCTCAATTTCTTGAGTTATCTGATCTAGGTTAGCATCAATTCCCTTTTCAATCAACTGCTTATACCTTCTTAAGCCTCGCTCTTCTGCACTTGCCGTTAAGTAAACCTTATAAAGCGCATCGGGAAACACTACGCTTCCCATGTCACGCCCATCAGCCACTAATCCGGGAAGCTGTTGAAAATCCATTTGTTTTTGCAAAAGTGTTGCACGAACTTCTGGGTGTGCAGCAACTACCGATGCCGCATGACCAGTGGTTTCAGTGCCTAATAACGGCGTAATTTCTTTGCCATTTAGAAACACTTGCAGCTCATTTTCACAATGAAACTCTAGCTTCATGGTTGAGGCGATTGCAGTTAATCGCTCAATATCCTGTAAATCGACATCCTCATTCAGTGCAGCAATAGCCAGAGATCTGTAGATAGACCCGCTGTCCAAATAATTCCATTTCAAGTGGCGGGCAACGGCACGACTCACCGTCCCCTTACCCGCGCCACTGGGTCCGTCAATGGTTAATACAGGCACATCCATGCTAAATGACACTCAGTTTTAAGCCCAAAGATGTCGCTAAATCCTTAAACTCAGCAAACGATGTGTTGACGTTGGCACAATCATCAATGGTAATTGCACCGGATGCACGCAATCCTGCAATTGAAAATGACATTGCAATTCGATGATCACCATGTGAATCAACACGACCTGAACCAATTGGACTGCCGTTGATAATCATGCCATCTTCGGTTGCCTGTGCATCAACACCCAGAACTTGCAAGCCATCAGCCATTACTTGAATTCGATCAGACTCTTTTACGCGCAATTCCTTCGCACCGGTCAAAACAGTCTTGCCCTCAGCACAGGCCGCAGCCACGAATAAAACCGGAAACTCATCAATTGCCAACGGCACTAACTCTTCTGGAATATTAATACCTTTCAACTGACTTGATCTGACACGCAGGTCAGCAACAGGTTCGCCACCGACCGAACGAGGATTAAGGACTTCAATATTGGCGCCCATGAGTCTTAATATGTCAATGACACCTGTACGTGTTGGGTTGATGCCCACATGCTTCAGCGTGACATCTGAATCCGGAGCAATACTCGCACCCACTAAAAAGAAAGCGGCTGAGGAAATGTCACTCGGGACATCAATTTGTGTGGCCGTCAAATCACCTTGATTGTTAATGCGGGCGGTACTGCCTTCACGATTAACTGGATAACCAAAGCCGCTTAGCATCCGTTCAGTATGATCACGGGTGGGCGCAGGTTCCGTGACGCTAGTTTCGCCTTCTGCATACATGCCGGCCAACAGTAAACAAGATTTAACCTGTGCGCTGGCAATAGGCATATCGTAATGAATGGCGTTGAGTTTGCCGTTCTGACCGCGAATGGTTAATGGCGCTGTACCATCAGCCTGAGTCTCAATTACAGCCCCCATTTGCGCTAATGGCTGAGTCACTCGACGCATGGGACGTGATTCAAGCGATTTATCGCCAGTCAACACGGTGTCAAAAGCTTGTCCAGCCAATAAACCCGATAATAAGCGCATCGAAGTACCGGAATTACCTAAATACAGGGGCTTAGCTGGTTGTTTTAAACCATGTTTACCCACGCCATAGATAGTGACTTCACCATTCACGGGACCTTCAATCTTGACGCCCATGTCGCGAAAAGCTTGCAAGGTCGACATGGCATCTTCAGCATTCAGAAAACCGGTGACATGCGTCACCCCATTTGCTAATGAACCCAGCATGATAGAGCGATGTGACATCGATTTATCACCGGGTACGCGAATTTCGCCGCGCAAACTGCCACCGGGTTGTACTTGAAAGGTAATGGATTCGGACATAGTACTGTTCTCAGTCTTCTAGTTGGTCAAGATAACGCTGCCTAGCATTTCGGGCATACGTAAAGGTTTCAAAAAGCTCTGTGGCTTGATTATGGGTAATTAAATCTTCAATGGATGTTATTTCAGATTTTAATTGCTGTATTAAAGGCAGGATATGTTGTTTGTTAGCCAAACAAATATCTTGCCACATAGTGGGATCGCTGGATGCAATACGACTAAAATCTTTAAAGCCACCTGCGGCGTATTTAAATATTTCTTTTTGTTCGTCTTTACGTCCTAGCATGGCGACTAGGGCAAATGCTAATACATGCGGCAAATGACTAGTGGCAGCCAAAACCATGTCATGATGGTCAACACTCATCGTGGAAACACTACTGCCTAAAGATTGCCAAAATCGACTTAATTGGCTGATGGCAAGCGGATCTGAATTAATCAGTGGCGTTATGATTAAACGACGACCGCTAAATAAATCCTCCCGAGCAGCGCTTACCCCGCTGCGTTCCGCACCTGCAATAGGATGAGCCGGAATAAAATTAACCGGAACATAGCCAAAAACAGCATGGATTGCATCCACTACATTCGACTTAGTACTGCCGACATCTGAGTAAATACATTCTGGGTTCCAGTGGGGCAATAATAATTCTGCAATGTGATGAATAGCCCCCACAGGTGTGGCAATGATCACTAAATCCGCTCCATCGAGGGCTTGAGCAATATCCGAAGTGTAGTTGTCGATGACACCCAAGTCGACGGCCAGTTGAAGATTGGCAAGATGCTCTTCTTCACCATAGGCCACCACAGTCTCTACGATCGCGTGTTTACGTGCCGCTTTTGCTATCGAACCACCTATCAGGCCGACACCAATCAGGCAAAGTTTTTTAAACACGTGCCAAAACCTTGATGAATGCTTCTATAAATCGCTGATTTTCATATTGTGTACCAATACTGATACGCAAATGATTAGGCATTTGATAATTAGCTACCGGTCTGACAATGACGCCTTCTTGTAACAAGCCCTGATAAACAGCTGTTGCATCGCGCTTGAGATCGACCGCTACGAAATTACCGGAAGAAGCAATCCAGGGCAGTTCCATTGCTTGAAAGGCAGTGGTTAATTGTTGCATGCCCGCATTGTTAAGCTCGATAGTACGACGAATATAGGCTTCATCATCTAAAGCGGCTTCAGCTGCGGCTAATGCAAGCATGTTGCAGTTAAAAGGTTGTCTGACCCGATTTAATAAATCCGTCACATCGGGTGATGCAATACCGTAGCCAATTCTGAATCCAGCCAGGCCATAGGCTTTAGAAAATGTTCGGGCGATAATGACATTGGGATAACGATGCGCCCATTGTAGAGATTCAGTGCGGTGTGCTGGATTTACAAACTCATAATAAGCTTCATCTAACACACATAAAATGTGAGCAGGAAGTGCATCAATAAATTCAAGTAATGCGGCTTCTGACAATAAGGTACCGGTAGGATTATTGGGATTGGCAATAAAAACCACCCGAGTACGCTCAGTAATGGCGGCCTGCATAGCCGATAAATCATGTCCAAACTGCTTGGCAGGCACTTCTACAGCTTGGGCGCCAACGGCCTGAGTCAGAATCGGATATAGCGCAAAGGCGTGCTGTGAAAAAATGATCTCATGCTCGGGGAGTACAAAGGTCCGCATGACTAATTCCAAAATCTCACTGGAACCATTGCCTAAGGTGATTTGCTGCGGGGTAATGCCCAAGCGCTCCGACAAGGCAGCTTTGAGTCGAAAGCCACTACCATCCGGATAGCGTGTAAGTTCCGGAATTGTCTTGGCGATAGCCGCCTTCACTTTTTCACCCGTACCCAACGGATTTTCGTTTGAAGCTAATTTAATGACTTCAGACAGACCCAATTCACGTTGTAACTCATCAACGGGTTTGCCGGGCACATAAGGAACTAAGCGCTGCACGCCCTCAGTCGCCAAGGATAAAAAATCATTCATAAATTAAATTACCGCTTTTGGATATGAGCCCAAGATTTTGAGCAATTTGACATTGGTCTGTAAAACAGCAAGTGCTTTAGCAACAGAGACATCTTCTCGATGTCCTTCAATGTCAATAAAAAAAACATATTCCCACAAACCCTGACGTGAAGGCCGGGACTCTATGTGAACCATGCTGATCCCATATTCAGCGAATGGTGCCAAAATGGTGTGCAGCGCACCTGGTTGATTACCAGTGGAAACCAGAATCGATGTTTTGTCAGAGCCAGTAGTGCTGGGTTCTTGTTGTCCAATCACAATAAAGCGCGTGGTATTGTTGGCTTCGTCTTCTATGTGACTTTGCAACACTTTTAGCTCATACAGTTCCGCCGCCATGCTGCCAGCTATTGCCGCTTTACCAGGATGCAAAGACGCCAAACGCGCCGCTTCAGCATTACTGCTAACTGCCGTCAACAAAACGCCCGGCAGATGGGTACTCAGCCATTGACGGCATTGAGCCAGTGATTGCTGGTGTGAGTATACTTCAGTGATTGAGTCTAATTTATCCATACTCCCCAGCAAATTATGGTGAACGCGTATTTCTACTTCGCCACAAATTTGTAAAGGTGAATTGATAAAGCGGTCCAAAGTATGTGCAATAACACCTTCAGTTGAATTTTCAACCGGCACTACACCAAACTGACAATGACCCGATTCTACCGCCTGAAAAATTTCATGTATGGTCGCAACCGGATTTGCATTTACAGCATGACCAAAGTGTTTGTACATGGCTTGCTGAGTAAAGGTACCTTCAGGACCCAGATATGCAACTTCTAATGGTTTTTCCAGCGCCAAGCACGCTGACATGATTTCTCGAAATAAATGCGCAGCAGTTTTATTCGGTAATGGACCTGGGTTAGACAACTGAATTTTTCGCAGTACCTGAGCCTCACGGTCAGGGCGATAAAAGCTACCAGTTTCACCTTCAGCGAGTTTGGTTTTGGCAACTTGAATAGCGCATTCAGCGCGCTGATTGAGCAAAGTCAGAATTTGCTGATCAATAGTATCTATTTGTGTTCTAAGTTCTGCTAAAGGAATAATGCCAGTCATAGCTTCTCAATGCCTGCGTTCAAAATCTGCCATAAATTCAATCAAGGCATCTACACCCGCCTCTGGCATAGCATTATAAATGCTGGCACGCATACCACCGACTATTCTATGACCTTGAAGACCGCTCAAGCCATGCTGTTCTGCTTCAGCAATAAAGGTCTTGTCTAAGCGGTTATCCGCCAACACAAATGGAATATTCATGCGGGAACGGTAGCGAACATCCACTGAGTTGCTGTAAAAAGATGAAGCATCAATGGCGGCATAGAGCTTCTGGGATTTACGAATATTATGTGATTCAATCGCCTGCAATCCACCTTGTTGCTGTATCCATTCCAACACCAAACCGAGTAGATACCAGTTATAGGTGGCGGGCGTATTTAACATTGAATCAGCATCCGCCTGTAAACGATAATTAAATACAGCGGGTAACAAATTACTGGCTTTGTCTAACAAATCATCGCGCACAATCACAACTGTGACACCAGACGGCCCCATGTTTTTTTGCGCGCCGGCATAAATCAAGGCAAATTTGGATATATCTTCTGGGCGCGACAAAATATCAGATGACATATCACAAACTAATGGGATTTCTCCAACAGCAGGGACCGCAAAATACTCAACACCGTGGATTGTTTCATTTGATGTGTAATGCAAATACGCTGCTTCATGATTCAAATCCCACGTGGATGGATCTGGCACTGAAGTAAATCCATTGACTTCATCCGTCGCTGCAATATGAACTTGGCAGTATTTTGCAGCTTCTTTGATGGCAGCCGTGGACCATGCGCCAGTGTTGACATAAGAAGCTAGGGTTTTGCCACCTAAGATGTTCTGGGGAATCAGTCCAAATTGCGCACTTGCCCCGCCTTGCAGAAACAAGACTTGATAATGGCTAGGGATGGCTAACAAATCGATCAGATCTTGCTTCATTTTGGCAGCAATCGACATAAAGTGTTTGCCGCGATGACTCATTTCCATCACTGACATACCAGAGCCCTGCCAGTCTAGCATCTCTTGTTGTGCAATCTTTAAAACTGATTCGGGTAAAGTGGAAG
>RFQK01000052.1 GCA_009925045.1 Methylococcaceae bacterium | reverse complement strand
GCTGATCAACCGCAGTTTTGCCTTCAAAAATAGTATCAACCGCTTCCAGTAAGCGGTGATTAATCGCCGTCAAACGTTGAAAGGCGATTTCTACCGTTCGAGCCATCCGTAACTCATGACTGGCAACCTGTAACATTTTTTGTTTAAGCGGCTCGTTATCAGCCAGAACAAACAAAGTGGCAGTTTCTCCGGCGCATAACTTTAATAAATCTAAAAGCTCTGCCTGACTGGGCGGACGCAAACCAGTCAGAATATTCACATCCAAACCAAACAATGGCGCCACGCCATCCTCACGGATGGGAATCGCATCAATACTGGATTTTCCGTCCTGGCGAAGATCTTCAGTGCCTGGCAAATAAGCTATTACTTTTTCAGAGGCGCTAAGCGGATGGTCGGCAAAATGCTGCCCGGAGATTAGAGATTGCACATCGACACTGTCATACGCCACCAGACCACCGTTAACAGTCACCAAACACTCGGTTCCGTCGGCAAGGGTATGAGACAAAAATGGAATCCCCAATAAAAATTTACGATTCTCAGGCCACTTTCCATAGGCATTAGGCCGATTTTGTAAACTGTGGCAGCGCGATGGATCCATGGCGTGCCGAAAAGCTCTGGCTAACTGTCGGTGTTGACTGTCCAGATCATGCATAACCACGGCATCCTTAGCATCCAGTCGTCTGAAATCAATTCCTGACTCATAAACTGCCCGGAAGGCCGGCAAATTACCCAAGGCACACATGAAAAAATCCAAGGTAATCCGGTTACCGTAAGAATACGGCCGGATATTGCGCATGGTGCGATAAAAAGCCGCCAAGCGTTCTGCAATGTCTTCGGTACGCATCACAAAACCGTTATTATCAAAAATGGCGGTTTCCCAATTATCCTCGTCGTCTAAAACCAATCGTTCGATAGTCTCACGAAAACCTTTGCGTTTGTCGGGATCCAGCATGGTGCCGGGCCAATGATCGGCGCTGACTTGTTCCTTCCAGTCAAAAAACATTTCCCTGTGAATACGGGTAAACAGTGCGGTCAGATAGGTTACCCGTTTAGTTTGGTCATGAGAAACCGTACTCTCTTGCTCATGTAACAAACTGGATAATAATCGGGTGCCTTGCAAAATCGCCAAGGCGGTCCGCAATTTCCTCAAGGGCATATATTCTGATAGCTTAGTACTCATGCATTTCTGACAATTGGCAACAGCGAACTTAACAGTTCTGGACAGACTATGGGTGGCGCACTGTACCATGGAAGCTGATTTCTCTCTATGACCAAACACATCAAACATGAGTTTTTGCTATGCTCTCTGGCTTTATGAGTCCTTATATCAGTGATGACTATGATTGAAATCGCCAGCAAACCCTTATTGATGGGCATACTTAACGTAACTCCGGACAGTTTTTCCGATGGTGGACGTTATGAGTCACCAGAAAAGGCATTGGCGCATGCTGAACGCATGTTGGCAGAAGGGGCTGATATCATTGATATCGGTGGCGAATCGACTCGTCCTTACTCGATTTCCGTCTCCTCCGGCCAACAAATTCACCGGGTGATTCCCGTCATCAAAGCAATACGCAAACACTTATCCTCGAGCATTCCTATCAGCATCGATACTCGGCTCAGTGCTGTGGCCCGACTGGCGCTGGCTGAGGGCGCAACAATCATTAATGATGTCTCCGCAGGATTAACTGATCCAGACATTTTAAAGGTTGCCGCGACTGCAAATTGCCCAATCATTCTTATGCATATGCAAGGCACGCCACAAACCATGCAAAATGCTCCCCACTACACTCATGTAGTTGATGACGTGATTAATCATTTAATGCAGCGAGTCAATGCTGCCATCACTGCAGGTATTGCCCCAGAGTGCCTTATTCTTGATCCCGGTATTGGCTTTGGCAAACAAGCCCATCATGACCTAGCCTTGATCAATCATCTAAAACGCTTGTGTGATCAGGGATACCCAGTATTGCTCGGAGCCAGTCGTAAAAAATTTATGCAAAGCTTGCTGGAAACCCCAGATCCAGATGACCTTAGCATCACCACTGCCGCCACTACCGCCCTGGCCGTCATGGCCGGAGCCAGAATTATTAGGGTTCATGATGTAAAGGCGAACAGACAAGCACTTGATCTGGCATGGGCAATTAAACAAGCTTAATCAAGCCAAGCCCCAAAAATCCGGCCTGCCTGAGAGCGGATCTCAACAAAAAAACAGCATTGCCAACCGGGCTTGAAGGCAGCCAGTTCAATCACAACTGACGCCTGCCACCAGAAGAACAATGGCCACATATAAGCCATTGTTTTAAAAAATTAATCTATGTTAAATGCCGCATTTTTTGCCGTGAATAAGTGATTTGACAAGAACCACTTTATTTTCAAATTCAGATCCATCATTAAACTAAAAATTATCATTTAAAATCATATAATTACAAAAAAAACACTCAATGGCTTGATATTTGCATTATCCACTCAAATTCTGTGTCTAATGTTTTGTCTATGTCAAACATCAAAACGGCTGTAGCAACACTGCGCCAGCAAATCAATTGCCGTAATAAAAACAAAATTCTTTTGCAAGCGAGTACGATCGCTCAATTAAAGCAATCCGATGACTGGGAAGCAATTTACCTGGAATTTCTGCAGAGCGAGTTGTTATCTTTGGGGTACACGGAAATGCTGATGGTTATTGCGAACAGTCCCAGTCTTATTTCTCTCAATTATTGCGAATACTTACCTAATTCCTACAAGATCTTATACGAACTTTCTTACTTAACGGAATCACAACTCATCGAAGCCATCGGAAACGGCCTGGTGGAAAAAACCATGAGCCTCACTAAAGCAAAAAAATTAAGACAACAAGCAGCCGATTAACAAAATTCCATTTTTATTGATCCTCGTCATTACTTGTAATTGACAGTCGTAGTATTATCGCCAGCAGAAAGAAGTAAGATTGAATTCTTTCAAGATTTTGCGTTAGCTATTATTAACTACGAGACAACCAATGTTCCCAGAATATCGCGATTTAATTACCCAACTCAAAACTACTGACAAACACTTCCTTAAGCTATTCGACAAACACAATGAATTAGATCAGGAAATTAAAAACATGGAATCTCATGTCGATCACGGCACTGCCGATGAAATCGAAGTACTGAAAAAAGAAAAGTTACAGATTAAAGACCAAATTCACGACATTCTTAAAAAAGCCAACGCGGCTTAATCAGTTTTGCAGGCAATGCAACGGCAACCTCAGTTGCATTGCCCCTACTCAGCCATTAATCCAATCCTGAAATGGGTTTCTTGAAACGATTTCGGATTCGTCGCATTCTGAAATACCGCTCCATCCCCGCCGACTTATGGCAACAAAGCCTTAAACAAATCAGCTGCACACACCACTTAACCGCTGTGGAGCGGGTGCATTTACGGGAACTGGCTACACGACTGATGGTCGAAAAAAACTTCATCGGCATCGGCATTGAAGTCGACACGACCATGCAAGTCCTCATTGCTATTTGCGCTTGCCTACCTGTTTTGCATTTGGGCCTAAAGCAATTGCAAGGTTGGGAGGATATTCTGATCTATCCAGGGCTGTTTGTTGTGGATCGCGATGAAAAAAACCCTGATGGGGTGGTTCAGCATCGGCACAAAATACTAGGAGGTGAAACCTGGCAAAATGGGCCTTTGATCCTCGCCTGGGATCATCTGCATAATGAAATTAATAATCCACAGACTGGACGCAATGTGGTGATTCACGAAATTGCCCACAAACTTGATTTCCTGAATGGTCGTTGCAATGGGATGCCGCCATTACATCCCGATATGTCGATACCAGAGTGGAGCGACACTCTCAGCAAAGCCTACATAAAACTTCAACATCATCCTAGCAAGCACATAGATGGATATGCCTCATACAGTCCGGCGGAGTTTTTTGCAGTTTGTAGTGAATATTTCTTTTGCAAGCCTGAACTGTTGGATAAGGAAGTACATGGCGTTTATCAACAGTTAGGTGCTTATTACCGACAGGATCCCTTGCTGCCTGCAATTAAAAGCTGATAAACAGCGAAGCCATTGCCAAATGATGCATGGTTAAGTTTTCTGTCCCATTTACTTTAACCATATCCAGATATTGATTCATGTACCCTAACTCGGTGCGTAAGTTGGGGTTGAAGGTCCAACCTAAACCAGCAAAGGCACGATTCTGATCAAAACCAGCTTTTCCACCCCAATTGGTTTTATTCACCCGATAAAATACTTCATCCCAGACAATAAAGCTCAGGCGCTTTTCAAATGCCAATGGATGCATGAACTTAATCATCTGACGTGGTCTTTCCCGGACTTCATTCCCTACAAAATTACTTTCCCACATCGATCTGAATGACAAGGTACCCAAATCAGTCGGCATGTTGTATCGAAAAGCCGGCCAAATATCCTGTTGGCCACGGTAAACACCATTACCGGTGGCCTCCCCAGCAGAATTATGGGTCAAATTTTGTGTCGGCAAAAAGGTATAACCCGCCCAGATTGTAGCCCTGTCAGTCAAGGAATAACCCACTGCAGTTCTTAGCATTCCTTGATACCAATGTGACCAATCTCCATCGAAACGTGACTGTGTTTCTAACCAAACACGTGATTTTTGCAAAGATGGGTCGATTCCCCCTAGGCTACCCTCGGCGACACTTTGTATCCAGGCACCACTATCTTCCGCCATTTCCGCAGCATTAAGTGCCGGTTGCAGGCCCAGCATGATCAGCATGAATAGAGCAGTGTTTTTAAGCGTAAAGTTGTACATATTGAACCCCATCAAAAATTTTTACAACTTTATGACAAGCCAATTCCATGCCATAACTAACACCCATAGTGATAGCCACTTACATCTTTAAAATCAGTGATTGTGAATAAATTAGGATGATATAAACCGTTAGAATCGGCTGAAATCCACCAGCACCCTGGCACCCAACACCCCTCAGAAACCTGCAAAACTTGCCAAACACTCAGCGCCGCTGACACAATAGCTAAGAGAAACCCGTCCTTATTATCGGAGTTCTGACAGCGGTGGTTTTGCTGTACTGGGATTGTTAATGTTTAACCGCACCGCAAACTGCGGTCATACTGAATGAGATCTTGATGCGCTTTTCTAGAGCAAACCTGTTAACCATCCTTATACTTGGATCACAAATCTCAGCATGCACCCTAGGTCCTGACTACCGCAAACCTGAAGTTCCAGTGGCAACACCCTTCAAAGAAATCAATAACTGGAAAACTGCTGAACCCAGGGATCATTTGATACCCAGTGACTGGTGGACGGTGTTCGACGACCCCTTACTGAATCAGTTGCAAAAGCAAATCGATGCCAATCAATCTTTGATTCAGGCAGAAGCACAATACCGTCAGGCCCAATATCTGGTGCAGTCCAGCCAGTCTTCTTTACTGCCACTGGCAACTCTGAACGGTAGCTTTAATAACTTCAAATCGGCCAAAGGGGCCAGCCAAGTCATTCCCGGTGTCCGTACCTTATTTGGCAATACGGTCGCTATGGCCTGGGAACCTGATCTCTGGGGCAGTGTCCGTCGTCAAATAGAAGCTAACACTGATAATGCTCAAGCCAGTGCGGCTTTATTGCAAGGCATACGTTTGTCTACTCAGGCCAGCTTGGCACAGGCTTATTTCCAACTGCGCGCCCTTGATGCTCAACGTAAACTGTATGATGAAACCGTTGAGGCGTATCAGCAAACCCTCAAAATCACCCAAAATCGTTACGCTGTCGGCGTAGTGGCCAAAACCGATGTAGTTCAAGCGGAAACCCAGTGGCAATCTGCTAAAGCACAGGCATTAAACCTCGGGATTCAACGTGCTGCTTTTGAACATGCCATCGCGGTATTGATCGGCAAAGCCCCTTCAGAACTGACGATTAGTTCCACTGCATTTAATCATCAGGCACCGCCTATTCCGGTGTCATTACCATCAGTTTTACTAGAAAGAAGACCCGATATTGCCGCTGCTGAACGCCAGATGGCTGCCGCTAATGCAGAAATTGGTATTGCCAAAGCAGCTTACTACCCGCGCTTAAATCTGGCGATGACCAATGGTTTTCAGTCCTCAGATGTAGCCAGTTTATTCAGCACTGTCAGTCGCTACTGGGCATTAGGACCAGCAGCGGCAGCATTAACTATTTTTGACGGCGGTGTTAAAAATGCTCAATACAAACAAGCGATCGCCGGCTTTGATGCCAGCGTGGCGGCTTATCGACAAACAGTCTTAACCGGCTTTCAGGAAGTGGAAGATAATTTAGCGGCGTTACGAATCTTGGATCAAGAACGCGCTGTACAAACTCAGGCAGTCAGCGCTGCCGACAAAGCCCTAGAGCTGATCACCAATCAATACAAAGCCGGAACGGTCAGCTATATCAATGTCATGACCGCTCAGGCGGCAGCTTTGTCTAACCACCAGACGGCTGTGCAACTGCAACAGCAACAGCTGAATACTACGGTCTCACTGATTAAGGCTCTTGGTGGTGGCTGGCAAGAACAACAATTACCTACCCCAGAACAGGCAGATGGCGAGCGCAAGTGGACGGATTATTTAATCTTGCCCTGGGTCGATTAATCAACCAGTCGATTGTGCCTGATTAATATGACTGTCAGGCTCTACACTCTGTGTCAGCCAGACGTTCCCCCCGATGACAGAACCTTTGCCTATCGTGATACGCCCTAGAATGGTGGCACCCGCGTAAATCACGACATGATCTTCAACAATGGGATGACGCGCATTGCCTTTAACCAGCATACCATTGTCGTCCTTTTCAAAACGCTTAGCCCCCAAGGTAACCGCCTGATACAAACGCACATGACGTCCTATAATCGCCGTCTCACCAATCACTACCCCGGTGCCATGATCAATAAAGAAACTTTCACCTATGCTGGCTCCAGGATGAATATCAATACCCGTGCTGGAATGAGCAATTTCAGCAATCATTCTAGCCACTAAGGGCACACCTAAGGCATATAAAACATGTGCTAAACGATGATGGATGACTGCAAAAATGCCGGGATAACAAACCAATACTTCATCAGGACTACGCGCAGCAGGATCGCCCTCATAAGCCGCCTGGATATCCGTATCAATTAAGCGTCTGACCTGTGGCAATTGCGCTGAAAACTGCACGATAATATCCCGTGCCTCTGCTTCGGCATCACAATCCAAATCCTGTTCTTCGGCTACAAAACTTAATTCGAGTACTAATTGCTTATGTAAAGCATGCAAAGCACTGTCTAAAGTACTCCCCACAAAATAGTCAATTGCCTCATCGGTTAAACCGGGCACACCTAAGCGATTAGGAAACATAGCAGCAGCCAGTTGTTCAATAATCTGAGCTAACTGTTTTTTGGATGGCAACTTGGGTGGTTGATGCAAACGCTGGCGTTGTAACAACGAATGCTGGCGTAATTCACGTAATTCGCTGACTAAGGACTGAATACCCCAGTGATCTACAATCGATTTATTGGTCATGATAATGGTGATGAGTGCCGGGCTAAGCCCTTCGAACCCTTACGAGCAATGAAAAAGTAGGATGACAGTACTTGTTTTGGCAAGAGATTGTCAAGGCAACAAAACAGTTCGCACCATCATGACTTAGATTTTTTCTGAGCCAAAAACCAGCGGTTTTGACGAAATGCTGCTTCTCGACTAATATCACACCCAGCTAATATACTTCTAGACATCAATCCCGAGTACTTTTATGAGCATAAGCGCTGTTATTTCAGCAATCATTGGTGGCAGCTTAATTGGCTTGGTCGCCGCGCTGCTATTATTCACCCACAATCGAGTCGCTGGCATATCCGGCATTGCTGCAGGCATTTTACCGCCTTGGAACAACGAAAGCCCTTGGCGAGCCAGTTTTCTCACAGGCATGCTGTTAAGTGTGCCTTTGTACCGCAGCCTTCTGGGTGAGATTCCTCTCGAACTCAGCGCCTCATTACCTGTTTTAGCGATAGCCGGCTTACTGGTCGGTTACGGTAGTCGTCTCGGTGGAGGCTGTACCAGTGGCCACGGCATATGCGGTATCGCCCGTTTGTCGACCCGCTCCATCGTTGCTACCTTAGTGTTTATGCTAGCAGCAGGACTGGTCGTTTTCGGGGTTCGTCATGGTTTCTAAACAATCAGCTTTAATCAAAAACTTGCTGGCCCTGCTATTGGGTATAGGTTTTGGCCTCGGCCTTATTGTGGCAGGCATGAGCAATCCAACTAAGGTCTTAGCCTTTTTAGATGTGTTGGGTGATTGGGATCCTAGCTTGGCGATCGTGATGGCAAGCGCTCTGGGTACACTGATCGTGTCTCAAAAATATTTCCTTAAAAATTCCGAACCTTTAAGCAGCAGTGCTGCCAGTTCCTGTGATGGCAACCGAAGTGGTGTTGATGCCAGTTTGATCGCAGGCTCTACTTTATTTGGCTTAGGCTGGGGCTTGTCAGGCATCTGTCCTGGACCGGCATTTATTGGTTTGGCCAGTGGCAATCTAGGTAGCCTGGTGTTTTTTGCCTCAATGTACGCTGGATTTATTGCCTATCGCTGGCTCAATCGCTCACGCTAATCTGCAGCCATTTTGGCGATACTGCGTA
>RFQK01000051.1 GCA_009925045.1 Methylococcaceae bacterium | reverse complement strand
ATTTAGTCGCTCAAGGCGATGCTCTGGCTCGACAAACATTAATCGAAAGTAATCTGAAATTAGTTGTCAAAATAGCTAAACGGTATCGCTGTCGTGGACTCGGCGTTTTAGATTTAATCTCTGAAGGCAATTTAGGTTTGATACGGCTGTGGATAAATTTGATGTCAGTCTAGGGTTTCGTTTTTCAACTTACGCCACCTGCTGGATCAGACAATTTATTGAAAACGCATTGTTAAGCCAGCAGCGTAATGTTCGTTTGCCTATCCATGTAGCAAAAGAAATCCAGTTCATGGTTAAGACTCGGCAACGATTAACCGCACAATTGGGTCGTGAACCCAGTTTGGAGGATTTAGCCATTTTTATCGAGAAACAGCCAGACTTGATTGGCCGTTTTCTGCGCTTGGATCAACCAGAATTATCCTTGGACATCTCAATAAATGCTGAGAGTGATAGTTGTTTGTTGGACGCCTTGCCAGACGATCAGGCAGGTTTGATCGAGACTTTGCATAGTGAAGCGATCACTATGCAATTGCCAGAGTGGTTGGAACAGATCCATGAGCGTCACAAGGAAGTACTATGCCGACGTTTCGGCTTGGCCGGTTTTGACGTCGAAACTTTGGAGACCATTGCTGAAAGCCTAGGGATTAGCCGGGAAAGAATCAGGCAAATCCAGTTGGCGGGATTAAAAGAACTACGAAAGCTTTTGGAAGATCGTGGCGTTATGGCGGACAGTCTGTTTGACTGAGTTCAGGTATCCGAACCCCAAACACAATGGCCGGCGACTTTGGTGATTTTGGCCAGACGCTGGGTATGAGCGGCCAATTCCTCACTATCACACCCTATGATCTTCAGTGCAGGGCGATTGGCAGGCAAACGGTAGTGAGCTTGTTGTTGCTGATCGTTGAAGTCACTGTGTTCATCAAGCAAGGACGCTTGGCCGCCCGTCATTAATAAATAGACTTCGGCCAGGATCTCGGCATCTAATAGAGCACCGTGTAATTCCCGGTGACTATTATCGATACCATAACGTTTACATAAAGCATCCAGGCTATTTCGGGCGCCGGGGTGTTTCTGGCGGGCATAGATCAAGGTGTCCATCACTGTACAATGCCTGTCTAGCAAGGTGTCACCGTGTCCCAGCAAACTGAATTCATGATTAATAAAGCCAACATCAAAGGGTGCGTTATGAATGATTAATTCAGCACCCTCGATAAACGCCAGAAAATCATCAGCAATATCAGGAAAATGAGGTTTGTCTTTTAGAAATTCATTGCTGATACCATGCACTTCAATCGCGCCTGCATCGATTTCCCGGTCAGGATTCAAATACACATGAAAACGATTAGTGGTTAAACGACGGTTAAGCAATTCCACACAGCCAATTTCGATAATCCGATGACCTTCCTTGGGGTTGATGCCCGTGGTTTCGGTATCGAGAACAATTTGACGTTGGTTAGTGGTGGAAAGCATAAGGGTATTAACCGGCAATCGATTTAAGTAATTCGCTTTGGACTTGATAAGCAGGGCTATCAGCTGAATTGAGATGGATATATTGACCATCGTTTTGCAGCAACCAGGCTTGAGTATTATCCAAACTATACATGTTCAGATCAGCCAAAATACGTTCAGCCAGTTTTTTGTCCGAGATGGGGAAACAGGTTTCTACGCGTTTAAACATATTCCTGTCCATTAAGTCGGCGCTGGACGCATAAACCAGCCAGTCGCCACCGTTTAAAAAAGCATAAATACGGGAATGCTCCAGAAAACGGCCTATGATGGCACGAACTTCAATATTGTCTGAGACACCCGGAATACCAGGACGTAAGCAGCAAATACCGCGCACGATAAGTTCAATTTTGACCCCAGCTTGCGAAGCGCGGTACAAAGCCTGAATGGCTTGTTCTTCAACGATGGCATTGACTTTGATGATAATACGCGCTGGTTTTCCTTTCCGGGCCTGCTCGGCTTCACGGTCTATCATACGGATCAGGCCGGAGTGCAATGTAAACGGGGATTGCAGCAATTTATTCAGCTTACTGACTTTACCCAGACTGGTTAACTGCAAAAATACCCGACGTACATCTTCCCCCAGTTCCTTGTCACAGCTGAATAAGCCGTAGTCCGTATAAATTTTGGCGGTCTTAGGATGGTAATTGCCCGTACTCAAATGCACATAATTGCGCAATACATTGCCTTCCTTGCGTAAAACCAAACACATTTTGGCATGGGTTTTATAACCGACGACACCATACACCACGTGAGCAGCGGCTTCCTGCAGTTTAGCCGCCAGACCAATATTGTCTTTCTCATCAAAACGGGCGCGTAATTCGATGACCACGGTGACTTCTTTGCCAGCCCGCGCAGCTTTAATCAGTGCCGCCACGATAGGCGAATCAACACCCGTACGATACAGGGTTTGTTTAATCGCCAATACATCGGGATCAGCGGCCGCCTGACGAATAAACTCGACTACCGGTGAAAACGATTCATAGGGATGGTGCAGTAATATGTCTTGACGACGGATTGCCGCAAAGATGTCTTTGCCCCGGCCCAAGCTATTGGGTACATGGGTTTTAAAAGAAGGAAATTTTAAGTCTGAGCGTTCTACCAGTCCATATATGGTCTGAATGCGACTAAGATTGACTGGACCGGTTGCCATAAATACTTTGTCTGCAGTCAGATCAAAGCGCGCTTGTAAAAAGCGTATGGTTTCTTCCGGACAATTCGCGTCAATTTCTAGGCGTACTTCATCACCGTAGTTACGCATTGCCAGTTCGCCGGCGACTGCCATCATTAAGTCATCGATTGCGTCGTCGTCCACGAAAAAATCACTGTTACGGGTGACACGAAATTGATGACAACCGGTCACCGTCATCCCCTTGAACAAGTCGTTGATGAAGGCATGAATAATGGACGACAAGAAAACAAAGTCATAGGGACCGCTATGGGTTTCAGCAGCAGGTAACTGAATGATGCGTGGCAAGGAACGAGGTGCCTGTAAGACCGCCCGACCGCTGTTGCGGCCAAAGGCATCTTTTCCAGTTAAAGAGATAATGAAATTTAAACTCTTGTTGAGGATGCGGGGGAATGGATGAGCCGAATCCAGGCCCACTGGGGTCAGGATGGGTAATAATTCTTCGTTAAAGAATTTTTCCAGCCATTGGCGTTGTTCTGAGCTCCATTTATCACGACGGACGAAACGAATGTTTTCGGCCGCTAACAGGGGAATCAATACTTCATTGAGGACGCGGTATTGTTCGGCAACCAGGGCATGGGCTTTTACAGCGATTTTGTCGAGCTGTTCATTAATGGTCAAGCCGTCACTACTGACAACATTGGCATCCATTTCCGCCATTTGTAATAGACTGGCGACCCGAACTTCATAAAATTCATCCAGATTAGAGCAGGAAATACATAAGTAGTTGAGACGTTCCAGTAAGGGCAGTTTTTCATCCAGGGCCTGAGCCAGAACCCGGACGTTAAATTCCAGTAAGCTTAATTCTCGATTAATGTAAAACTCAGGATTACTCAGTTCAGTCTCACTCATGCCTTAGATTCCTTGTTATGGGCTTTTCTGGATTATAGAGCAAATCAGGCTTAAGAATTGTTACGGTTACATGATTAATCAAAACGACTGGCGTCGGCCGGGAGTTGCGCAAAGATTGGGTGAATGGGGATGCCGCAGGAAGCCGGATAATACACCGCTAATAAATGTAAACCATCGGGTGGTGCCGTCATGGCTGCCCGATTGCGGTCTTTTAAGGCTAACAGATCCGCCAGCCATTCAGCATCATGTTTGCCTCTCCCCACTTCGATCAAAGAACCTACAATATTTCGCACCATATGATGTAAAAAAGCATTGGCACAAATGTCGATAATGACCTGATCTTGCTGACGGTAAACATCAACAAAATACAGATGCCGTTTCGGACTGACCGACTGGCAGCTCTGGGCCCGAAACGAAGAAAAATCATGTTCACCTAATAGAGCTTGAGCCGCATTGTGCATGCGTTCGGCATCCAGCGATTGATGAACCCAGGTTGCCTGACCTTGTAACAGAGCTGAATGGACGCCACGGTTTAAGATGACATATCGATAACAGCGAGCGATGGCCTGATAGCGGGCGTGAAAATCACTCTCTACGGCTTGTGCCCAAATAATCCGGATATCTGGCGGTAAGTAGGTATTCGCACCGCGCAGCCAGGCTGGCAGGGGGCGGGGGACCTCGGTATCAAAATGCACGACTTGTTCAAAGGCATGAACACCTGTGTCGGTGCGGCCGGCGCAATGGACAACAATCTCCTGATTTGCAATCACCGACAAAGCGTTTTGTAAGGCGGCTTGGACCGTGGCTTTTCCGGTTTGAAACTGCCAGCCGGCATAGGCCTGGCCGTTATATTCAATGCCCAGTGCAATGCGTTGTACCACTGCGTCAGTCATGAATCCAGACCTTAAAACCAGGCTGAACGCGCTGAAACAGGTCGATAATGTCAACGTTACGCATGCGAATACAACCGTGCGAAGACGGCTGGCCGATTAGATCTTCTTCGGCAGTGCCGTGAATGTAAATATAGCGCCAAGCACTATCGACATCATGGTAGCGGTTTTTACCGGCTTCCAGACCACTCAGCCACAAAATCCGGCTGAGTATCCAGTCACGCTGCGGAAACTGTGCAGCCAATTCAGTTGTAAATATTTCACCGGTAGCGCGGCGGCCGACAAAAACGCTGTTGGGCGCGGCATGGGCACCGATTTTGGCACGAATCTGATGCCAACCGGTCGGCGTGCATTCACTGCCTTTGCGTTCACCGGCACCGTTTCTGGCAGTTGAAACGCTATATTCAGCCGTAATCTGACCATTTTCAATCAAACGCAAGCACTGTGCTTTGATCGAAATATCCAGATAATCAGAACTGACTAGATTCATGGTTTAACGAATAAAGCGATAGACTCGACGTGGGCGGTTTGCGGAAACATATCCATCACACCGGCTTTCACCAGTTGATACCCTAATTCATTGACCAGAATCCCCGCGTCACGGGCTAATGTTGAGGGATTACACGACACATAAACGATGCGTTCGGGTTTCCAATGTTTAAAATTATGCAAAATTTCCGCTGCGCCGGCCCGGGAAGGATCGAGTAAAACTTTATTAAAGCGTTTTTTGCTCCATGGCTGCTCACTGACGTCTTTAGTCAGATCCGCTGCATAAAATTCAACGTTTTTGATTTGGTTGAGTTCTGCATTGCTTCGCGCATGACGAACCAGGGGCAAATCGCCTTCAATCCCGGTCACTGAAGCTGCGTAACGGGCCAGCCCAGGACATGATCTTCTGCGGTTAATTCCAGGGCCTCAATAGCACGACTCACCATTTTGCGGTTAATTTCATAATTAACCTGGGTAAACATGGCCGGACGGAATTCAAATTTAACTGAATGATCAGCCAGGCTGTAATGCGGTGTGACCTCTGTCTGACCTTCCAAGGGCACGATACTGTCTGGACCTTTGGGTTGCAGACAAATGCTGATGCCATGTTGTTGAGCGAACTCTGCCATGATGGCTTGGTCAGCTTGGGTGGCCGGTTCCAAGACCCGAAACGCCAGTACGCAGTCTTCGTCGCCAATCGCGACTTCTATTTGCGGAATTTTATCTTTGACACTCAACCGGGCAATCATTTCACCTAATGCGATCAGTTTTTCGCCGACGATAGGATGCATGACTTTACAGCTGTCGATTTCTGCCAGGAAGGGATTGCGGCGTTCTCTAAAACCGACCAATACCCGATTTTTTTTAGCGACAAACTTAACACCCATCCGGGCTTTGCGGCGGTAACCCCAATGCGGTCCGGTCAGGGCCGACCAGATTTCCGGAATATCTACTTTACCGATTCTACGGAATTGTTCTTTCAGTAAATCTTCTTTAATGCTGATTTGCTGTTCATCGGCAACATGCTGAAAACTACAGCCTCCACAGACCCCATAATGTGGGCAGGCAGCATCCACCCGTTGCGGTGAGCGGCTATGTAATTGCACCACTTTACCTTCTGCAAAATCTCGGCGAATATCGGTATAAACAAAATCAAGGTTTTCGCCGGGTAGGGCTTCGTCAATAAAAACTGCTTTCTGATTGACGTGGCTGACACCTCGTCCATCATGGGTCAAGGATTCAATGACAGTGGTAATCGCTTCTTGAGGTAATTTTTTTTTGGCCATAGGAGGAATTGTCGGTTGGCCATGCTGGCCAGCACCGTTCAGTTAGTTGGGGAATACCCCGGTAGAAAGATAACGGTCACCGCGATCACAGACAATTGCAACGATGACTGCATTTTCCAGTTGGGCTGATAATTGCAATGCGGCATAAACAGCACCACCGGAAGAAACACCCGCAAAAATCCCTTCTTGTGCGGCTAAGGCACGAGTCGTGTTTTCGGCAGCTTGTTGATTGACGTCAATGATGCGGTCAACTCGGCTGGCTTCATAAATTTTAGGCAAGTACTCTTGCGGCCATCGGCGAATTCCGGGAATTTTAGAATCACCTTCCGGTTGCACACCGACAATCTGAATCGCAGGGTTTTGTTCTTTTAGGTAGCGCGAAGTCCCCATAATCGTCCCGGTGGTGCCCATGGAGCTGACGAAATGGGTGATCGTGCCTTGGGTGTCATGCCAGATTTCAGGGCCGGTACTTTCATAATGGGCACGCGGATTATCCGCATTAGCGAATTGATCCAGGATTTTACCTTTACCATCGGCTTGCATGGCGCGGGCCAGATCAATCGCAGCCTCCATACTGCCAGCAGCCGGGGTCAGAATAATGTCAGCTCCATAAGCTTTCATTGAGGCGATGCGTTCAGCACTCATATTGTCGGGCATGATTAATACCATGCGATAACCTTTAATCGCGGCCGCCATCGCCAGCGCAATACCCGTGTTACCACTGGTGGCTTCAATCAAACAATCCCCTGGTTTTATATCGCCACGTGCTTCGGCGTGCTGAATCATACTCAGTGCAGGACGGTCCTTAACTGATCCGGCGGGGTTATTGCCTTCCAGTTTGACCAGGATAGTGTTGCTGGTTGAACCTGGTAAACGCTGCAAGCGAACCAACGGGGTATGACCAACAAACGACTCGATAGTGGGGAATTGCATGCCAGTTTCTCATCAATTTCTAATGATTAAAATTATATCAGAGCCTATCACCGCGGGTTTGACGCTTTAGCAAAATAATAATCCGGATTGCGATTGTCAGACTCGGTTGTGGCAGGTGGGTAATTCAACTAAAATTACTGATTACCTGTTCCTTTGATGTGGTACTTTCATGAAACCTAAATACCTCTTGCTAGCGCTATTGTTGCCGAGTTTGTTGACCGGTTGTAGTAGCGATCTTTTGGGAACCAAGCCTGAACCTAAGCCTAAAAAAGTGGTAGCTAAGAAGGCAGAGAAAAAACATGCGGCTAAACCCGCTAAGCCGACTGATAATCCGACCACGACTTATGCCATCGATGATGGTAAAAATGATTTTAAGGTCGAAGCGATCAATCCTCCAGGTTTTCAGGGCCAGTTTACAACGCCAGAACCAGGACAACAGCCGGTGATGACCGCACCGATTGAGAATAATCTGCAAGCCCAGACAGTTGCGCCTGCTTTGAATAATGCCCCTGTTAATACTGGTATTGTTCAAGCCCCTAACCATGCTGCGCAGGCAGTCAATACGCTACCAGCCAACGCCAATCCACCGGCTGCGTTAAATTCGGCAGCATCAGCAGCGGTTCAAGCAGTTACGCCGCCGAGTGTGCCAACACCGGTTGCACCGGCATCACTGGGGATTACGGTTGAAGATGTGGTGGTGCCTGCCAGTGCTTCACCAGCGGTGTTTGCGCTATCGGCGCAAGCGGATGCCAGTCAAAAACGCGGCGATCTAGAGGGTGCGGTGGTGATTACCGAACGCGCCTTACGCATTGATTCGCGTAATCCTATCATCACCTATAAGCTGGCTTTGCTGCGGTTGAAGCAGAATAAACCACAGCTGGCGGAAGATTTAGCCGGCAAAGCCGCTTTGCTGGCGGGTAGTGATTTGGAAATGAAACGTAAAAGTTGGTTATTAATTGCCGAAGCGCGTCAAAATCAACAAAACTTTCAAGGCGCTAAAGACGCCAAAAATAAAGCTGAAAGCTTTTTTGGTCGTTAATTCCGCACGCACGTGACTGTAATTGACGCCGTATTTGCTGAAGAAGGACTGCTGGCTCAGGTCATTACGGGCTATCAGCCACGACAAGCTCAGATCGAAATGGCGCAAAGCATTGCCAGCGCCATTGATTCGCAACAAAACCTGATTGCTGAAGCCGGTACGGGTACGGGTAAAACTTTTGCTTATCTGATTCCGGCTATATTGTCGCGCAAAAAGGTCATCGTCTCGACTGGCACTAAAAATCTGCAAGATCAGTTATTCAATAAGGATCTGCCACTGATTCGCCGCGCCTTACCTAAAACACCGTTTCGTGCCAGTTTGCTCAAAGGCCGCGCCAATTATCTCTGTAGCTATCGATTGGATCAGGCCTTGAATACGGCGTTCGGCTACAGTCAGGAAGATGCCAAAGCCTTATCCTTAATCCATGATTGGGGTCGAAAAACCCGCTATGGTGATATTTCCGAGGTGGCGGATGTTA
>RFQK01000006.1 GCA_009925045.1 Methylococcaceae bacterium | reverse complement strand
CTTGGTTTATCGGGCTCGAAAACAGGGCAGGGTCAGTGCTGTCAGTTTCAAATTTGTTGCGCCCGATGGCTATGCAGGCCCAATTAGCTTGGTCATGGGTATTAACCGAGAAGGGGAAATACTGGGTGTGCGGGTAATCAGCCATCTGGAGACGCCTGGACTTGGGGACAAAATCGAAATCAGTAAATCGAAATGGGTACTGTCATTTAACGGTAAATCCCTGCACAACCTGAGCGTTGAGCAATGGGCGGTCAAAAAAGATGGTGGGGTTTTTGATCAATTCGCTGGAGCAACTATTACCCCTCGTAAGGTCGTTCAAGCAATCTATCGGGGATTGGAATTTTATCGTGCCCATCAGGCTGAACTTCTCGATACCAGCAATACTGAAGCAACGCCAGTGATCTCTGAGGTGCAATCATGAATATCGCGCACTTACTCTCTGAACCTTACCGCAAAATTGCCAAAGAGGCCTTATGGGATAACAACGTAGTATTGACCCAGAATCTGGCCTTGTGTCCCTTACTGGCGGTAACAGGAACCGCTAGCAATGGTTTAGGCATGGGCATAGCAACGATGGCGGTCATGGTTGCCTCCAATGCAGCGGTTTCAGTCAGTCGACATATGATCCCCAGCGAAATACGGATTCCTATTTTTGTATTGCTGATTGCTGCACTCGTCACCTTTGTCGATCTTTGCCTGAATGCCTGGATGCATGAACTGCATAAAGTCTTAGGTCTTTTTATTCCCCTGATTGTGACCAATTGCGTGATCCTCGGGCGTGCCGAGTCATTTGCCTATAAAAACTCTGTGCTCTTGTCGGCTTGGGATGGCTTCATGATGGGGCTGGGTTTTACCTTAGCCATGGTTGTTTTGGGGGCATTTCGGGAAATCAGTTCTGCAGGCACCTTGTTTTCGCACGCATCGGTCTTACTCGGAGAAGGTTTTAGATTTATGGAAACCACCTTGATTCAGGACTACAGAGGTTTCTTGCTGACCGCATTGCCACCAGGCGGATTCGTGATGTTGGGATTAATGGTAGCCATCAAACGGCTAATAGAACAGCGTCTGATCGCTCAGTCAGTATCAGTCGTCAGTCCCAGGCCTATAGCAGACGCGGTTGAGGAGGTTTAAATGAACGTTGGGGTGTGTTATGCCGAAGCCGATCGACAGCTATGGTTACGATTAGAGGTCCCCGATGGAAGCACGGTTCAGCAGGCGATCGAGTTATCTGGCGTGCTTAAACGTTATCCCAATATTGATCTCGAAACACAAAAGGTCGGTATTTTCGGCAAATTTGCCAAACTCGATACGCCGGTCAAAGAAGGAGATCGAGTCGAAATCTATCGCAAGATTACGGCTGATCCACAACAGGTGCAACGCCGACGCGTAGATGTCTGATTTTATAAACAGGAGAAATTAAATGCTTTTAGAAAATATTGATAAACAAGGTCTGACTTTTATTATGTCGGTGCTAGGTGCTACCAGTGAAAAAGGCATCACTGCTTATCGAGGTGACTTGGTGTTAATCCAGGGTTCTTTCCGCGAAGGCTCTACAGTGGACAGAAAACCTCCAGAATTGTTATTACATCAGGCAGCTATTTTGGCTGATAGTGAAAAATTTATTTTCGTCAGTGGTTTGTTCAGTCAGCTTCAGGATGTGCAAGTATTTTTGGAGAAATATGGCACTGTTCTGAGTCCAGAGGCAGTTACTTTGTTTTTTGTCGAAAATATCAATAAGCCTATGCTGATTAACCTGGCAGGGGTCGACTTTCGTTTTATTCCTTATAAAGACGGTATGGTCTGGAATGAAACTTTGGATGTTCTGTACATTGAGAAATCCGATCTCAAAGGGCAATCCGCAGAGGATAAAGTGGTGACTGCTTATGAAGCAGCAAAATCCTATAAGTTTAAAGCCGATACCCTAACGTATGACGAAGCCTTAGCAAATACCTTTGTGGTTAAGAAAGACTTAGCCAGTGGACCGGTTTAATAACCGAAAATCCTCATTCACAGTCCGAACCGACAGAGGTATTTATGACTTCCTTATCCCGTGATCTTGCCCTCCGTATAGCACTTGCTGCCCGGGTTTTACCCGGCGTTGATGTCCAACGTCTGATCGAAATTATGCATGACAAGGTCGGTCGCCCGCTTGATGATGAAAAGCTCAAAGCCATTACTGTAACTAATCTGAAAACCGGTATCGGAAGCCATGACGGTGAGGAAGACGGTGAGGATATTGGTATTGGCCTAGAAAACATTAAATTGGCTGTTCGTTATCTTTGGGGAGAAGAAGAAGGCGATGAAAATATGCCTAATGTTCAGCCTTATAAAGATGGGGATATGCCAGAGTCAATACGAATTGCGATTGCTTCGAATAGTGGACAATTGTTGAATGGCCATTTTGGTTCTTGTATTCGCTTTCTGGTTTATCAGTTATCACAGCAAAAGTCGTCAGAGCGGACATTTATCCGATCAAAGTGCCTGAGGTGATCGACGCCGAGACTAAACTGGCCGAGTTTCAATCAGTGTTTGATGCACCGCCACCCTGGATGGCGCGAGCACTGGGCAGAAGTGCTGAAGAAAGTAAACGGTTTCAGTCCGAAACCCTTGAACTCGAATAAACCGTTTTAATCGCCATCCCTGATTGATCTCAGGGATGGCAGTCTGATAATCCGACATCATTTCGTTTTACTTTGTCGCAAATACGACAAAGATTTCTCTCCGTAAATCCATAGAAAACAGGGTCTTATAAGTTGGCATAGCTGTTGCAGTGATTTGATTAACGACAATGAGGTGTTTATGAAATCAAGCAAAGATATCGCTCAGTTACTGGATGAACCGGCTTGTGAACACAACAAGAAAGAAAAATCAGGTTGCGCTAAACCCAAACCCGGTGCCACGGCAGGTGGGTGTGCATTTGACGGTGCCCAGATTGCATTATTACCAATTGCAGATGTAGCGCATATTGTTCATGGTCCTATCGCTTGTGCTGGTAGTTCTTGGGATAACCGTGGCACGCGTTCCTCAGGTTCTCAGCTCTATCGCATCGGTATGACAACGGATTTGACCGAACAGGATATTGTCATGGGCCGCAGTGAAAAACGGCTGTTCCATGCTATCAAACAAGCCATTGATACCTACGCACCTCCCGCTGTTTTTATCTACAACACCTGTGTTCCGGCGTTAGTGGGTGATGATATCGATGCAATTTGTAAAACATCTGCTGAGCGTTGGGGAATACCTGTGGTGCCAATTGATGCAGCAGGCTTTTACGGTACTAAAAATTTAGGTAACCGCATTGCCGGTGATGCCATGGTGAATCATGTTGTCGGGACTCGGGAGCCAGATCCTTTGCCGCCTGGGCTAGAACAACCAGGCTTTAGAATTCATGATGTCAATTTAGTCGGTGAATACAATATTGCCGGAGAATTTTGGCATGTGCTGCCTTTGCTCGATGAAATGGGCTTGCGGGTCTTATGTACCTTGTCGGGTGATGCCCGTTTTCGGGAAGTTCAGACTATGCACAAGGCAGAAGTCAACATGATGGTGTGCTCTAAGGCCATGGTGAATGTAGCCCGTAAGTTAAATAAAGCTTATGGTACCCCTTGGTTCGAAGGCAGCTTCTACGGTATCACCGATACCTCTCAAGCGTTGCGAGATTTTGCTCGCGTCATCAATGATCCAGAGCTCACTCAGCGCACGGAGGCAATTATTGCCCGTGAGGAAGCACGAATTCAGGCAGCACTTGCCCCGTGGAAAACCCGGCTTAAAGGTAAACGGGTGTTGTTATTCACCGGTGGTGTTAAAAGCTGGTCGGTCATTTCAGCTTTACAGGATTTGGGCATGGTGGTGGTTGCCACTGGGACTAAGAAATCCACCGAAGAAGATAAAGCACGGATACGTGAACTCATGGGTGAGGACACCCTGATGATAGAAGATGGTTCACCACGGGCTTTGCTGAAAGTTGTCCGAGATTACAAGGCAGATATCCTGATTGCCGGTGGTCGCAATATGTACACTGCCCTTAAAGCTAAAATTCCGTTTTTGGATATTAATCAGGAGCGTGAGTTTGGGTATGCCGGGTATCAGGGCATGTTGGAACTGGTCAGACAACTGGCATTAACTCTCGAAAGTCCTGTCTGGAATGCAGTCAGACAGCCACCGCCATGGAAACAATTTGCAGCTGAAAGCTTAACCGTTAATCATGATGAGATGATCGCACAGGTGGCAAACCATGGCTGAGATCATCAAACGTCAAAAAGCACTATCCGTTAATCCCTTAAAAGCCAGCCAGCCCATGGGAGGCGCTCTAGCCTGCCTAGGTTTTGACCGAGCTGTTCCCATGTTGCATGGCTCACAGGGATGTACTGCATTTGCCAAAGTATTTTTTGTGCGTCATTTTCGCGAGCCTATTCCTTTGCAGTCAACGGCTATGGATCAAGCCAGCTCTGTCATGGGGGCGGATGAGAATGTCATCGAAGGCATACGGGTGATTGCTGAAAAATCCAATCCAGCTTTGATTGCGGTTCTGACGACTGGCCTGGCTGAAACCCAGGGTTGTGACGTACAGCGAAATTTGCGGGAGTTTCGTGAGCGCTATCCTCAGTTTAATCATGTAGCCGTTATTGCGGTGAACACGCCGGATTTTTCTGGGTGTGTCGAAACTGGTTATGCGGCCACAGTCTATGAATTAATCCGCTCTTTGGTTCCGGATGCCAGTCAGGCTGGCACTCTGCCTGGAACTCGCCAGCGTCAGGTAAATGTTTTAGTCAGTCCTATGTTGACTCCAGGTGACCTAGAAGCCTTAAAAGAGTTAATTGAACGTTTCAATTTGCGTCCGGTGCTGATCCCAGATCTGTCCGAATCTTTGGATGGCAGTCTTACCGAAGATGAGTTTTCCCCTGTGACGATAGGCGGGACGCTGATCTCTGAATTACAAACCCTAGGGGATGCTAAAGCGACCTTAGTGATTGGTGCATCGTTACAGAAGTCCGGTGAGTTATTGCAACAAAAAACGGGGGTAAAGACCTATTACTTTCCCCATTTGTATGGTTTGCAAGCTAATGATGCATTGGTCATGGCATTGAGTGAAGTGAGTGAAATGCCGGTTCCGGCAACAATTGAGCGGCAAAGAAGTCAGTTGCAAGATGCCATGCTGGATACGCATTTTATGCTTGGCCAATTACGTGTGGCTTTGGCTGCGGATCCTGATCAGTTGAATGCACTGACCGATTTATTGCAAGGCATGGGTGCTGAGGTGGTGGTTGCAGTCAGTGCTGCACCAGCCGCTGTGCTGGCTGGCATGTCGGTCGAAAGTGTCAAAATCGGAGATTTGGAAGATCTTGAGTTGTTGGCAGCTGAACGTCGTGCCCAATTAGTAGTGGGTAATTCTCATGCCGTTGCCTGTGCGGAACGCTTAGGCGTCCCAGTGCTCAGAGCAGGTTTCCCTTTGTACGATGTCATTGGCGCTTATCAGAAAACCTGGATAGGTTATCGCGGTACTCGTCGGCGATCATGCCGTGGGGCGGCACGCGCGCGATATTCGGCACCAATCCGGTGGCGGCGGTATTCGGCCGCAAAAATGCGCCGCCCATCGTGGTCGATCTGATTTTCGAGCGCATCGGCGATCTGCATCGCGACGGGCAGCTCACGATTGTCCTGGTCGAGCAAAGGGTGGTGGAAGCCCTTGAGCCCTGCGACCAGGCCTATGTTCTGGACGTGGGGCGCTGCGTGGCCAGCGGCCCACCCGACCAGATCCTCAAGGATGCGCGCATCCGGCAGGCCTATCTCGGCATTCAATAACTGTAACCAAGCCAAGGAGATTTCCATGTCCCAAGCAGCACTTGTCGTCGAATCAGGCGATCCGTTTATGAGTTCTAACGTCGTTGTTGAAATGCTGAAACAACTTCGAGCTCTTGATACTTACGATACCTATGAAGGGTGGTCAGAAGAGAAAATTATTGATCCTTTGGTGATGACCAAGGAACGTAAACGCGAAATTCCAATTATCGGCGATCCCGATGAAACCACTTTGGCCAGAGTCAAATCCTATTACAACGCTATCGCTTCCCTAATTGAACAGCAGTCAGGTCTGATGGCAGTACCGGTAATCAATATTACCCATGAAGGTTTTGGACGCGCGTTTGTTCTGGTTGGCAAACTGATCGTAGTCGACAAAACTTTGAGAGATGTGCATCGCTTTGGATTTCCGACTCTGGAAGAAATGTGTCTGAAGACCGAACAAGTGGTTGAAAAAGCCGTGGGTCTCATCGATACCTACCGGGCAGTTGCGGAAGCGTGAGGTGCTTATGAGCGATGAAGAATTAAAAGCACTGGAAAAAGACGTCAAGAAAACCAAACGTCTGGCGGGGGAGGCTGCGATGGAGTTGCACGATTTGATAGAGGACAGATTACCGGATGCGTATTTAGAGCTTATGGCGGTTGCGCAGAAAACATTCGAAGCCTGTCAGGCTTGGGATGAAGCTAACCGCAAATTTCAATCAGCCAGCACTAATGCATGAGGTCTCGCCATGAGTGAATTTATAACGGGTACCACGTTTGGTGGCAGTGAATGGACACCAGCGTATGTCTCAGACCTGAATCAGCGTAATTGCATAGGTTGTGGCCGTTGTTTCAAGGTTTGTCCTCGGGATGTCTTTAATTTGGTTGATCGTGAAGAAGCTTTGGCAAATGAAGAATTCGATGACGATTATGGCGATTTTGAAGATGACGATAACACCATGGTCATGAGCTTGAAAAATCCGGCTGATTGCATCGGCTGTGAGGCGTGTTCAAAAGTTTGTCCGAAAAGTTGTTTTACCCATCAACCTAAAATGGCGGCCTAAGGGGCGTTGTCTGTTCCAGATCCAGCCGGAGTTTGTCCATGGCCACTGAAACCAAACATTGTTCGTTTTGCGGAATACCGGCATCTGCCAGTGTCCCTATGATAGCCGGAACCGAAGGCTTTATTTGTGAAGCCTGTGTCACGCTGGCCAGCCAGGTCGTTTCGAGCTGGGGAAAAAAGAAACATCTGGCTGAAATGCAGACTGATTTGCCCAAACCAGAAGGTATCAAAGCGCTACTGGATCAGTATGTGATTGGTCAGCATTTAGCCAAAGAGATTTTGTCTGTTGCCGTCTACAACCATTACAAACGTCTTCGCCATGAAAGCAGTAAAACCGACTATGTGGGTTCCGACCCGGCCGATGGCGGATGCTACCACCCTCACGCAAGCCGGTTATGTCGGTGAAGATGTCGAGAATATCTTGGTGCGTCTGTTGGATGTGGCAGATGGTCAAATTAACCGTGCCGAATGGGGGATTGTCTACATAGATGAAATTGACAAAATTGCCCGTAGTCCTGAACAGGCTTTCGGGACTCGTGACGTATCCGGTGAAGGGGTACAGCAAGCTTTGTTGCGTTTGGTAGAGGGTTCCGCTGTGAAAGTCCCTAATAAAGGCCGTCGTAAAGATACTAATGCTGACTCAATCACTATTGATACCCGGAATATTTTGTTTATTGCCGGTGGGGCTTTTCCTGGCTTAGAAAAACATATTGAAAAACGTCTCACGCCTCCTAAAACCGGTATCGGTTTTCATGCTGATTTTAATGCTGCAGATGAAAAACCTTCATTGGAACAGATGCTAAATGCGACCGAGCCAGATGACTTAAAGCGTTTTGGCTTGATACCAGAATTTATTGGTCGTTTTCCGGTTTTGGCGCCGCTGGAGCCTTTGGATGTTGATGCCTTGATTCAGGTTTTGACAGAACCTAAAAATGCCTTGGTCAAGCAATATCAACAATTGTTTGCCTTTGACAGTGTCAATTTGGAATTTACCACCGATGCCTTGGTTGAAATTGCCGAAAAAGCTATCAGTCGAAATACCGGTGCCCGTGGTCTGCGCAGCATCATGGAGCAGGTGCTCCGTCACACTATGTTTCATACACCGTCCCGGACACAGGTCCGGCGATGTGTAGTAGATGCTGCGGCCATTCGTGGCGAGAGCGATGTGCAGTTATTCGAAGACGATAGTCCGGCTGAGCAGAATCAGCCTGGCATACGTTCAGCCGTTTCATAATCAGGAGAATAGGCCTTATGAGCAGTTCCAGTACCAAAGATAAAATTCTTCAGCAATTAGCAGAAAACTCAGTAATTATTTATATGAAAGGCGTTCCCACTGCGCCAGAGTGTGGCTTTTCGGCCAAAGCTGTCGGAATTTTAAACGCAACCGGTATACCGTTTGCCTATGTGGATGTTCTAAAAGCGCCCTTTATTCGCGAAAAATTACCGTCCATATCAAAGTGGCCCACCTTCCCGCAAATATTTGTGAACGGTTAATTGGTTGGTGGTGCCGATATTATTGAGGCTATGGATCAGGATGGCAGTCTGTTGCCTTTATTAGAATCTGCAGAACAGCAAAAAACAGAACATTGTGGCTCCCTCAGTCCTTCTGAAGTTGAAAAATTCATACTGGGAGCATTTCCTGAGGCAGTGATAGAGATTGATGGTCAAGGCTGTGATTTGGCCATAAAAGTGACCAGTAGCCAGTTTGAAGGTCTGAGTATGGTTCAGCAACATCAGGCAGTCATGGCGACTTTGACAGAAGTCTTGGCTTCGGGACGTTTACATGCTGTCACCCTAAAAACTCATATACCTGTAGCAAAACAGGAAACCCCGGCAGAAGTGGCCTCTGCATTATTCCAGATACAAATTTGATCTTAATTAGGAGAATCGAAGATGGCAAAGGTAGGCATTTTTTTTGGAACTGATACTGGCAATACCCGCAAAATAGGCATGCTCTATGACGCTTTTGCGGATGCGGGTGCTAAATTCATCGGATTTACCAGTACCGACGGTTACACCTATGATCGTAGTAAGGCTGAGCTGGATGGGCAGTTTGTGGGATTAGTTTTGGATGAAGATAATCAAAAAGATCAGACCGAAGGTCGTTTAAGCGCTTGGCTGGCCGATATTGCGCCAGCTTGGCAGTGACATGCAACAATCGGTGTTTGTGACCCGGGTTGAACCGGGTCATATTTGGGTGCGTTCTGAGGCTGCAAGTGCCTGTTCGGCTTGCAGTCAGAGGACACATTGCGGGACCAGTTCCATCAGTCTGCTACTTCCAGTTCGTGAATTGAAGTTGCCCTGCCAGGACAGTTTTTGTCCTGGTGACAGACTTATCCTCTCCATCGACGACAAGGCTGTGTTAGGGGGGGCGGTGTTGCTCTATGCACTACCACTGGTATTGATGTTACTCGTGACCTCCATCTGGGACCTTCTGTTACCTGCTTGGTCGCTCTGGCTGCCTTTAATCGCCTTGCTGAGTTTGGTGGGGAGTTTTTGGTATCTAAAACAAAAACTCCGGCAGATCATTTGTCCCGTACCACAGATTGTCGCTCGTCTAAGCGAATCCACACAGGTTAGTGATTGCCACTCAGGTCTGACGACTGATGGGTAGCTATGGTAAACCTCAATTGCTTATAAACGGTCGGCTAGCAATCTGATTGGGTGTACGAATTTTAAGCCGCCTTTTTGCTGGCCACTGTTGAGATGCAGAGCACAGCCAAAGTTTGTAGAAACGACCAGATCAGGTTGCAGACGAGCGACTTGTTCCCATTTTAACTGCCGCAATTGGTCGGCTTTTTCGGGATGTCTCAGCATATAGCTTCCGCCAGCACCACAACATAAGTGGCTATCCGTGAAAAGCTCCAGTGTCCTGCAGTAATCTCCAATTCATAAAAGGTACGAATATTCTGTGCCATGAATGACTGGGCTGAAAGGCCGTGATGCTGATGCAATGCACCACAGCATGTTTGTTCATGAGGAACGACGACTTCATAGCCAATGTGATTTAACACCTTAATGCTGGCTCGCAAGGTCTCCTGATCAAAGTGTTCTGCCAGACAACCGGTAAACAAGGCGACTCGTCCTCGTAAGCGAATTTTTTTGACTGGGTAGATAGTGGCAAATTCACTCAAAGAAGGGTGAACCGGATAGCGACTGATACTGTCCAGACCGACTTTCTGTAACAAGCTTGTTTGCTCAAGCACATGGATAAGACCGCTGTGCTGAAACAAAGCAATCGCAGGTAAAAGGGCTTTACGCCAACGCTTATGGGTGATTAACCAGAAGCCTAGTCGCGCCAGACGCTTTATGGGTTGATGGCTATGAAGCTGTTGCTGAGTCTGATCGTACCAATATTGATAATCCATCTGACTCGGGCAAACTGTTTCGCAGCTACGACACTGTAAACAGTTGTTCAAATGACTGAGAGACTCTGCATCCCAATTCGTCTGACCCAATTGAGTCTGCCGTAAAAGAGCAACACGACCTCGGGGACTTTCTTCATAAATAGGCTCAAGATAATAACTGCTACAACTGCTTAGACAAACACCACAATTTTGGCATTCAGAACTGTCGGGTAAATAATGTGCTGGAGGGGTGTAACTTTCCCCAGTTTCTGCTGGCCAGCAATTGAAGTCATGATATTGGCTTTCAGCCTTCCATAAGTCTGACATAGGCACGTCTTAAGAGTTCGATTTCGGTTGGAGGCTGACGACGAAGTTCAGGCAAGGTTTTTAACAGACACTGATTAGAGTGTAATTGGCTATGAGGGGGATCCAGACAGTTAAAACCGGCCAGATAAACCTGAATGTTGCCGCTTGGTGTTGCTACAGATTCACAAAAACCAGATTCCAGTTTTAAAAAATCCTTATCCCATCCGTATGACCGTGTTACCTCTTGCAGAAGAGAAGCCGGGTGCAAAATAACCGTACTCGGGTTTGTTAAGCTATCTTCATGAAGACTGGATAACACGGGTAAGGCTTTGGGAAATACGACGCAGTTCTGATGATGGACTGCAAATAGCACCAGGGCGCTAATATGACCCTTATAGAATAGTATCAGTCGTTGATCGATGGGCTTGGTAGGCGAATTCATGATTATTGATCCTGACCATGCGCGTCCCATAAGCGCTTAAAGCTGGAGTCCAGATGCGAAAGCCCTCGGTTAATACCTTCCAGTTCGGCATATTCTGGAAAACGTGAGCTCTGTCCGTTCTCGTACCAGCGTTCCATCGCCCTATTGAGCTGGCTTCTGCGTGCAAAACAGTCACCAATAGCCGTTTTTAACCAATTCATACTGCAGGCCGGAGTCAGTTCGGCAATTCGATAGGCCACACTTTTTTCAAAAATTCTGACCCCGCCCCCTTGGGTAACACAATCAAACAATGATGCTGGATCCATGACTTCAACTCCGGCCAGATAATCAATACCAAATTCATGCCAGTGAGGAAGCCAAGGCAGACTGGGCCCCATTAGCACAGTCGTGGCCTGAGCGGCCAGTTCTGCCAGCCTGGGGAAAGTTTTGTTAGCCAAGCTACTCGCTGTGATGAATACCCAGTCAGCATCTGTTAATAAATATTCACTGGCGGTATCGGGTAAATCGATGCCAGCAGGCTGTCTTTCCAGAACAGTCAACTGCATTGCAGATTGATACGCTTCAATACCCGGATAGTGGCCAATGACCGCCACTTTTTTACCACGTAGCTCGGGCAGAAAATAATCGAATACACCAAGATTGCACCCTGGGCCGGGTTCCAGTCGAATCGATTCAGGGAAATCATAGTGTTGACTGAGGCAATTAATGGCAGCCAGAGCCACGCTGGCTTCATGGCTATTCCAAGAATGTATCCAGCTTGCTAATTCACGGGCCGATTGCTTTTGCAATTCACCTGGCCAAGTCAGGGTTCGGCTCACCGTGCCGGGGCTCATGGCGAGCCCAGGCCGTGCTAAGGGGGTATCTGGGACGAAAAGTGTCCATACCAAACCAATCACAAGCTGCTGGCACCGATAGTCTGACATAGTCAGATCTAGCATCATTTCGTAACAATGCCTGGGGTCTTGCATTAGATACTATCCTGCGGCATGTCGATTAATCGGGCTTCGGATTTAATGACATCTTCACGCCCCCAAGCATGGACAGCTTCAATAAAGATAGCAGGTCGCCGAGGATGTGCTTGAAGGACATCGTATTCAGCATAAAAACTACCATCATGATGCAGACGAATTTGTCCGCGTCGTCGACCTTCAGACAACCAGTCCGCAATCAAATCCTGTTGTTGGCTATAAGGATCGGTTATCAGACTGAAACGTGCTTGATCATAGACGGGCAATGCTAAGCTTTGATCTGGCAGCAAATGGCATATTTGCCGGCTGATTTCAGCACAGATTGCTTCACCCCGAAGACGATATGCGTCTATTTGACCCTCTAAGAACTGATCACTCATTATCGGCGCAGACATAGTTTATCCCTCACCAAATTTCGGGGGATACCTGAAGTGCAGTGACTGGTTCATCACCTAGCAAGTGTTGATCAATAATTCTATTCACATCCTCCTTTTTTACGCGTCCATACAGTATGCCTTCGGGATAGACCAAAACATTGGGTCCAGTCATGCAAGGACCCAGGCAGCCGGTATTGGTCACTGCAATGCGGTCAAACAGATTTCGACTCTGAATCTCATTTAAAAAGGCGTTCATAATGTCGACACAGCCGCTGGCAGTGCATGAGCCTCTTGGATGACCTTGAGGTCGGTTTTGAGTGCAGATAAACACGTGTTTAAGTGGTTTTGGCATAACAATACCTCGGGCAGATGAAATTAAGTCGATGAAACGGGTAAGGAAGCCAGCCAGGCTTTCTGACAGGTACGGCGGTGTCGATCCTGCATCAATTGGCGAATTTTGGGGGCCGTTTTTTGCAGCGATAGGGTTTCGGTGAGCAAAATTTTCTGACACTGAATCAAATGAAAGCCAATTTCAGTCTCAACGACGCCGCTTAACTGGCCGGCTTTCAGCTGAAATAAAACCTGATCCAGTTCAGGAAATAGTTGACCTTGTACAATAAAGCCCAGTTCACCACCATTGAGAGCAGTGGGGCATTCGGAATACTTCATGGCCAGATCGGCAAATTTATGGGGTTTGCGTTGCAGTGTTAGGGCTATGTCCTGAATCCTTTGCAATGCTAATTCACGGGTATTTTCTGGATAATCTGGATTAACACTGATTAATATATGCCGAGCCGAACGTTGTTCTGGGCGACGGAATTTTTCCGGATGGCTGTGGTAATAAATGCCTACTTCAACGTCGCTCACTTTGGGAGATCTGGACGCTATTTTCTCCAAGACTGCATTCACCTTACATTGTCTGGCGAGCGCATTACGCAGGCTGTCGTTGTTCAGATTATGCGCTTCAAGCGCCGCATTAAACTGTTGCTCATCTTCAAAGCGATTTCTGACTTCAGCGAAGGCACGCGCGAGCTCTTCTTCGCTGACAATCACCCCGGCGGCTTCACTGGATTGTAAAACTCGGGTTTCAATATCAAACTCCCTGATTGCCTGTCGACTGGCCTTACTCAATTGCGTTTCATCCAGTTGGGCAGGGGGTTTTTGAAACAAATTTAATGCGGCACGTAATAAAGTATAGGCTTCAGGTGAAGATGTATGCAGACTCATCAGACAACCCCCTCGCTTGGCACGTCTTCGGTATTGACGGCCTCAAGAATATTTTCCGGCACTTGCAGGGTGCGTCCCGGAAAACGAACATGATACTGAAGCGGATCCATATCTCGCAGTATCTTCAGTATTTCACCTTCGCTACCTTGGCTGGCAACAATCTCACCTTTTACACTGAGATTAATAGTGCAAATAACCTTGTCACGAAATTCAAAACGGCTCGGTGTCCATTCGGCGTCGGCAGGGATCAGTTCTTCAGCCCGACAACCAACCATCCGGCCTTGATCCAGAAAATGTACGGTATAGATGACCTGATCTTGTAAGAAAGTGCCTACCTCGATCACATGGCCAACGCTACCACGGCGAATCAGGAGTTCACCCACTGGTTTACCGGGATAGGTGCCGTCGTTACGGACGTTACGGATGACGCGGACAGCTTCGCCAAACTCGAAACGTTCTTCATCAAAGCGATCTTCAATCATTTTTGGATGTCACCCAGAGAAATGAAAACAGTTTGAGGTTCAGTCATTTTGAAAACTTTGAAAACTTTTTCTGTTTGCGCATCCGAGTCCACAAAATCATCGTAAGCGCGGGCGAGCAATGATTTGAATACCTGACGTTTACTGGTTTCATCGACCGGCATGGTGGCAGCACCTTTGCTCAGGTAGTCATGAAAGCGTTGCAATATATGCAGACGGTTAACATGAACGATACTGGGGCTGTACTCCAGTTCAAAGTACTGTAGAAACTCTTCGGCAGATTCCAGTTCTTCAATTTCAGCTTCAAACTGCATGATTCACCTCATTCGGGTTTTTGATTTTCAGATTTGGCTGTAGATACACAGTTTTCTAATTGTTTGTGTACCAGTTCCAGTAAGGGTTTGGCTCCAAGGCGATCCCGCTCATCCACACTGACTAGTTTGCTAAAAATAGCTTCACTTACTGATAGATGATGCAGACGCATGTGCAGAAATCCTATGGATTTCAAGGTAAACAGATACAGGCGTATTTTTGTCAGTTGGTCTTTGGGGGCTTTTTCGATATGCTGCGCTTCAAGGTTCTCCCAATGATCAGGAAGCTCTAAAGACTGACGGATAAGTCCCAGGGCTTTTTCTGAGATCAGTAAGGCGTCTTCCAGTCGGTGCTGGTAGTAGTAAAAGCGATTAAGGGCTACTAGAACATTTAAAGATTCAGGAGCGCGAAGATAGGCCTGTAATAAGGGAAGCTCTGCGTCGCCGTCGGCATATTCCAGAGAAGCTCGGCTGATCAGGTTTTCCACCTCAACACTGTCGGGTCGATCGAAGTACAAGTCTTGAGCTTCAAACTCTAGCAAATCCATTATTGCCCTCCCGCTGCGCGTTTGAGAAGGGTGGGCTGGGGATGGCAAACATCATCCGCATCGCAGTCGTGACAATCGGTCTGAAAATCATTGAATAGGCGTTGCTGATCTTCTTCCAGTTTGTCTAGTCTTTCGAGCATGCAATTAATGGCTCGTCCAACAGGATCAGGGATTAAATGATGATCCAGATCTATACCGCGGTGATCTTGTATCTTAACCCCTTTGGGTTGAATGATTTTGCCTGGAATACCAATGACAGTGCAGCAGGCTGGGACATCTTTAATAACCACCGAATTCGCACCTACACGAACGTTATTACCCAGATTGATAGCCCCTAATACCTTGGCACCCGCTCCAACCAGCACATTGTCGCCCAGTGTTGGATGGCGTTTTTCTTTGTTCCAGGATGTGCCGCCTAAGGTAACCCCATGATATAAAGTAACGTCACTGCCAATTTCAGTGGTCTCACCGATGACTACCCCAGCACCATGATCAATAAAAAACCGTTGTCCGATTTTAGCCCCGGGATGTATGTCGACATTGGTCATCCAACGGGCAAAGGCTGACAAAATACGAGCGCTGAGTTTCCAGTCCGCTTGCCAAAGACGATGGGTCAAGCGATAGATCACCACCGCATGTACACCAGGATAGGCGAGTAATACTTCCACATGATTTCGGGCGGCTGGATCGCGTGCAAAGACGCAATCAACATCACTGCGCCATTGATGCCATAACGAGGAAAGCCAGGAAGAAGCCTGGTCGGCATGGATCATGAATTGATGCTCCAGGTGGTTTTTCCGGGTGTAGGTAAGCCAGGAATCCTAAAAAAACTGCCTGGATAACGATCATCGCAGATCGGGGTGCTTGCAGTGTCCTGATGCGGATGCTTGGCCGCTAAAGTGCTTGGGGTTGGCTGGTCATGTTGTTGGGCGTGTTGGCTAGACATAAGCGACCTCACTTTAAAAAAACCAAAAATTGATCGAGCTCGGCGGATTCCGGGCATCGTTTATTCAGACTGACAAATTCTCTGATGAAAGGCAGTATGCGACTGGCCTGCGGGCGACTGAGACGCACTCCGAGTTGTTGGTATGCATGCATCACACCACGACTGCCGGAGTGTTTGCCTAGTACCAGTTCATGCTGTCTGCCGACTAGGGCAGGATCAATGCCCTGATAATTGCGTAAATCTTTTAGTAAACCATCGACATGAATACCTGCCTCATGACTGAAGACACGACTGCCTATCAGGCTTTTCCGGCTCCCGATGCGGTCACCGGATGCTGTGGCTACCTGCTGAGATAAAGCCGGAAAATTGCTTAGGTCAATACCGGTATCGTGTTGATAAAGTTGTTTAAGACCAATGACGACTTCTTCTAAGGCGGCGTTACCGGCTCGTTCACCCAGACCATTGACGGTAGTATTGACATGACTTGCACCGGCACGAACGGCAGCCAGGGTGTTTGCTGTTGCAAGCCCGAGATCGTCATGGGCATGCATTTCCAGTTCTAAATCACTGTGTTGCCGCAGTTGGGAAAATAAATCGTAAACGGCAAAGGGTTCCATGATGCCCAGCGTATCGGCAAAGCGAAAGCGGCAGGCACCGGCTTGCTGAGCGGTGTTGAGCATGGTCAGCAAAAAGTCAGGATCGGCACGAGAGGCATCTTCAGCACCCACACAGACCTGCAGTCCAGCATCGAGTGCCTGGCGAACGCAGTAGTCGATATTAGACAAGACCCACTCCCGGCTCTGTCCCAGTTTGTGATAGATATGCTGGTCAGAGGCGGAGATGGATAAGTCGACCTTGTTGACACCTAGGTTCAGACATTGGCCAATATCATCTTTCCGCATTCTGGACCATACCAGCAAACGGCTGGGCAAATTGAGATCTGCGATAGCACGAATCTCATCACGTTCTTGCTCACCCATTCCAGGAATGCCAATTTCCAGTTCCGGGACACCCATAGCACTGAGTTGTCGGGCAATTGACAACTTTTCTGTCAGAGAAAACGCAACCCCAGCGGACTGTTCGCCATCGCGCAGGGTTGTGTCGTCAATGATGATGGATGGGGTATCCTTCATGGTGATTAAGCGTAAGTAGGTTGAAAAGCCTGTTCAGGATTAGTCACCGGTTGATTGGTGACACTGTCCCAATACGGTGAGAGTCGACGCAGATTAGCGACAATTTCCGGCATGACTTTTAACACTTCATCCACTTCATGCATGCTGTTATAGCGGGAGAATGAGAAGCGGATGGTGCCGTGAGCGGCGGTATAAGGAATATCCATCGCCCGCATCACATGGGAAGGCTCCAGTGAACCTGAGGTACAGGCTGAACCGCTGGATGCCGCAATGCCAGCTTTGTTTAGCAGCATCAAAATCGCTTCACCTTCAATATATTCAAATGCGATATCGGTGGTGTTGGGTAAGCGATTTTCGAGGTCACCGGTCACAAAACTGTGCGGAACTTGTTCGATAATCCCGCGTTCAAGTCGGTCACGCATGGCTTTGACCTGGTTGTTTTCGAACTCCATGTGTTCCATGGCTAATTCACAGGCTACGCCTAATCCGACAATAGAAGCGGTGTTTTCGGTGCCGGCACGACGACCTCTTTCCTGATGTCCGCCGCGAAGTAATGGTCGATAGCGGGTGCCTCGACGCAGGTATAAAACTCCGATACCTTTGGGTGCGTGCAGCTTATGTCCCGAAAGTGACAACATGTCGATTTTGGTGTCCTGCAACATCATAGGGATTTTGCCAACGGCCTGAACCGCATCGGTATGAAACATAACCCCGGCTTCATGAGCCATTTCAGCCATCTTTTCAACCGGAAAAATCGTTCCGGTTTCATTGTTAGCCCACATCACAGAAACTATCGCTACCTGATCCGATAACATGTTTTGATAAGCTTCTAGGTTGATTCTTCCTCGTTTATCCACTGGCAAACGGTGAATGGTATAGCCTTCTTTTTCGAGATTTTCGACCAGATTCAAAATGGCAGGATGTTCAACGGCTGTTGTAATAATCTCTTTACGATTGGGCTGACATTTTATGGCCGACAAAATGGCGGTGGAGTCCGACTCCGTTCCACACGAGGTAAAAATGATTTCCGAATCGTGTTCAGCACCGAGTAAGGTTTGCACCTGTCCTCGTGCTTTTTTAATGGCACGAGCAACCCCATCAGCAAAGCGATGAATAGAGGAAGGGTTACCAAACTGTTCAGTAAAGTAAGGAATCATGGCGTCAACGACGGCACGATCAACCTTGGTAGTGGCATTATTATCCAGATAGATATCAGGCATGACCCGCTCCTTGAATATTCACCAGTTCAGACGGCATTTGTGAAGCCGGAACGACTTTGATAAATTCGCCCAAAACTTCCATCAGTCTTTGCTGAATCCCCGCGATGGTCATCGCGGCCATTTGACAGCCGTTACAGGCTCCGGTCATATTGACATAGGCGGTATTACCTACCACTTCAACCAGTTCAACATCCCCACCGTCTGCCATTAACTGAGGACGTAAGGAGTTCAGGACTTCTTCGATTTTTTTGATGCGTTGCAAATTGGTCAAAGGCTTTTTTTCTTCAGCGAGCACTGGTTTTTCAATTGGTGCTGCACTGGGATCAAAGACTTCGCCGCGCTCTTTCAGAACTTTACTCAGAATAGCTTCGATATCTTCATGACAAGCGGCACAACCGCCACCGGCTTTGGTGTAATTGGTCACATCTTCGACGGTACGTAATTTATTGGCCCAAATCCTGCAAATCGTTGAATGCCCGAACATGATCTCGACTCTTCACTTTCAAACCAAGTTCGAACGCACTCGCCAGGACTGCCGGTGACTTCGGTTGACTCATCGACCCGAAGGGTTAAACGCAGTGCATCACCGCAACTAATTGAGCCAACTTCACCGATTGCATTCGCATTCGCAACCGCACCAGCGTTTTTAGGATTGAAAAAATGTTCTTTGACTTTGTCAGAATAGTCCCACATCGCGATAACCTCTGCTGTTAGTGACAAGATTTAGCGTTACTGGCACTGGCATCAGTCGAAAACGATGATCCACAGGCGCAGCTTTTTACCGCATTGGGGTTGGTAAATTTGAATCCTGAGCCTTCTAGGCTGTCGACAAAGTCGATAGACATGCCATCTAATTTGGGCAAACTGAGCGGGTCGATAAACAGTTTAACTTCACCGCATTCGATGACGGTATCTGCCGCCGCAGGCACATCATCCAGCTTCAGGCCATAAGACAGACCTGAGCAACCGCCGTCGGTGACTTCAATTCTTAAGCCGCTATTGGGTTTTTCGGAACTGGCAATAAAACGACCTACAGCCTTAATGGCGCTATCGGTTAATGTAATCATCTTGATTCTCCTTAAAAAACGGTTTGGCATTGATCTTGTAATCATCTAATGCAACCAGCATGCCATTCAGATTATTTATATTTAAGGCATTGAAATTATTCGAATAAATAGTTTTTATGTTTTTGAGGTCTGAGGGTGTTTGCCACAATCAACCGGCAATTGTCGGATTTGCTACAAAGCGTAATGAGGAGAAACAAATGAATGTTGAACATTTAGATTTGGGCGATGTGGTCTATGCTGCTCACCCGATTGTGGATGATGGTAGTATGCCGGGCTCAGAAGAAGGGGCAGTTTTGGCGACACAGGGAGCGAGAGGGGTCATTGTTATGAAAGGGCATGTGGAGGAGCAGGAAGACAAAACTGTGTTTCTGGTTCGATTTGAGGATGCGGCCTTAAATCTCGGTCCCCCTATTGGGTGCTGGGTTGAAGATCTGATGGCTGAGCGTCTTTCGGGTTAAATGGACAGGAGCCAAAGATGCTGGTCACAAATCTTGAATGTCGTTATTTCGTTAGTTACAGCGGCGTACAGTTGCCCTTGAAATTGGTCAATGAACTTCACGCAGATGAATGCAACAACCGAAATACCTTTTTTCTGGGCTTTTTTGATATGGAGCAACGTTTGTTACGTTGCGAAAAAAGAGTCTATGGTGAAATAGAGTTACTTCATCAGTATACCTATCATGAGAATGGTAGTTTGCAGCTTGCGGAAATCACCGATGCCGACGGTGAAGTGACGGTTTTACAGTTTGATAATCAAGGGTTTCGCTCAATTCGATCCGAAATTAAATTTCAGGGCCGAAGCAATGTTCATAGTCTAGACATACTTCGCAGGAAGGTGCACGACAGACATATAAGCCTTCGGCCTCACACAGTTGTTTGTAGAGGAATTTTTTCCACTTCATGTCCTTGCTATTAGCGGTCGCCAAACCTGGAAAATTATGGCGAATTAAATTAGATAATTCCTGACGACTCCACAGTCCAAGATCTTGCCAAAGGTGATCGCTACCCAGACAGGCAGTCACCAATAAGGTGATCAGCCATTCAGTTTCTTCCCCAGTCTGATTGGCATGACGACGTAAGAGTGATTCTAAATCCTGTTTTTCCAGCATACGGCTGAAATCACTCTGACGACCGGAAATAGCCTGTTTGTCCAGAGGGTAACCTGGAAAACACAAGCTGCGAAGACGGTTAAACTGTGTTTGCTCCAGCCCCAACCTGTCCGGAAGCGCACCTATTCCTGCCTGCCAGCTGGCAATTATTTGGGCGAGCCAAATACTGTTTTGCGAGCCGCGGCTACAATTAAGCAGGGCTTGGTAGTGATTTTGCAAATAAGTCATTTCAGACGATGCCATGATACTGTCCTGTTTGGTTCGACAATGTCACATCGGTTAGCAAGGCCAATGGGACATTGCTGAAAAAATTAATATTCGACGCGAATATCTTCATCACGGACGATCATTTGACAGGCTAGTCGCCATTCGGAAGGCAGGTCATCCACGATCATCTGTTCAATTTCGGCTGCAGTCAGCTTGCCGATTTGTTTCAGAACGGTTTTTTCTTTCTCGGTGAGCGGCCCGCCCATCCGTTCTTTAGTTTCCAAACTACTGACTTTTACTACACAGGTTCCGCATTCACCGTCTTCACACTGAAAATTGATGGGTATCTTATTTTCGAGTGCCAGTTTCAGGATGGTAGTGGTGTGGCTGCCTGCTACGGCATACACGGTTTTGTCTTTATATTCAGGACTGGTAAAAGTGACCAAAGCCATAATGATGCTCCTCCTTAAGCTGGTTTGACCGAAACATGACCACCTAAAACCTGGGCCTGACAGGCCAAGCGATTGTGTTTGCCAGCCATGTTTTCGCGTAGAATTTTGTCTTCCAGTACTGAAGGTTCACTCAGGTTATTCCAGCCATCTGTTACCTTCATCAGGCAGGTTCCGCAATCACCCTCACGGCAACCGTAAGTAACTGCTGAGCCAACTTTTTCAGAAATTTCGATCACCCTTGTTCCTGCGGGTACGGTGACCGTGACATCGATATCTTCAAATTTAATGGTTGCTTTTGCCATTGTTGTTACTCCAACGTTGTAAATTGAAATCCGCTGCTGACCTAATCTGGCCAGAAACGTTTCAGTGGTTCACGTCCGGATCAGACGTGAATTTCCGCTACAGATGGCGGAAATTCTTTTGCTTCAGGGTGGTGAGTGCAGATCGGCAAAATCCAATACTCGAGGCCCCCGTAAGCCCATTAATTCTTGAGCCAGTTCGATTCCAAAGGCCTGGCATTCAAATATTTCGTTATCAGTTGGAATGAGCTTGACGCGAAGACCAGTTATCGGGACCCGTAATTTGAGACCTCTGAGGCGATCTTCTACCATCCGGACTCCCTCTCCACTCCAGCCATAAGAGCCAAAAACGCCACCCAGCTTGCCTTTCAGATTGACTACAGTGAGCGAGGATAAAAGATCCCAGAT